>JAEUNN010000721.1 GCA_016791085.1 Rhodocyclaceae bacterium
CCATGATTCGCAATCATGCGTGCCTCCCGCTTATTGGTCTGCCGTGCGCGCGCGAAGTTCGCCGCGTCGCCGGCAGTGTAGTGCTGCCGACCCGGGCGGGAATTGTACGTGCATTGGCGCCACGTGGGTGAAATGGGACGCAGCGGGGCGCCGCGGGCCGTGGGACCAGTGCCGCAGGCGCGATTGACCGCGCCGCGCAACAGTCCGGCTACCCGGGCCGTGCACCGGGAGCGGAACTGCCGCGGCCGGCATGCATCGCGCCGTACTGCCTGGCGTCCTGCGCCCCGGCCGGCAGTTTGCCTTGCGCGGCCAGGGCCACAATTGCCGACTAACGGTGCTGCGGCCCGGAGGTCGCGGCAAACTTGCCGGGGGTGTCGTGCTGTCGCGAGGCGCGCTGGGTGCTCCTTTGCCTCATTGTCGATCAGGCCGCAGGCGCGCTTGGTGCGCGCCCTGGCGGCGGCCTCTGCAGGAAGTTTTAGTTGTCGGCCAGGCGTTCCAGGTCGGAGCGGCGGAATTTGAAGGTATGCCCGTGTTCTTCGATCACGCCGCGGCGCTTCATGTCGGCGATCGTGCGGCTCACGGTTTCCAGCGTTACACCCAGCAATGCGGCCATGTCCTCGCGCAATATCCAGCGCCGCGGGTCGGGCATGCCTTCCGGCGCCAGATGCAAGAGCAGGCGCGCGATGCGCGCGTGCGAACTGCCCGTGGATAGTTGCGCGATCTGAAAGTCTGCGGCGTCGAGGGCATTCTGCATCTGGCGCTGCAAGGAGTCGCGAAAGTCCCTGCTGGTGTCGCGCAAATCCCTGACCAGGCTCAAAGGAATGCGACATAGTTCCGCCGTGCGCAGCACCTGGGCCGTGTGCCGGTAACGGCCACCGATGAGCAACTCCAGGCCCAATGTGCATCCCGGCATGGCCAGTCGCAGGATGCGCGAGCGGCCGCTGCGGCTCTGTTGTTCGAGCTTGACCAGCCCGCTGCGCAGTGAGTAGACGAATTCCCCGGCGGTGTCTTCTGCATAAATTCGGGCGCGCGAGCGGAAGTGCAGCACATCCACACGTTCGCGCACGAAGTCCGGCAGCGGTTGCTCCGAAGCTTTGGAATAGGGGAGTTCGCAAGCATGGCAGAACAGGCAATCAGCCGCTCCGATCCTGGCCGCATGCAGCGTTTGGCGAACTTTTTCTCGCATGGTTGTCTCCTGCCTGGGACAGATCAATTCGGGCTGGGGGGTATTACTGCAGACCGGGTAATTGGCCGCCCGGCCGCCCGCAAGCAACATGGCGGCGCTGGCGGCGCGCTTTCGTGCGAGCCGACCAGCGGCTTTGCCCGGTGCCCGGACGGGAGCGCCGTAAATTGTCCTTGTTTATGATATTTGCTTTGTAACATAAGCGGGATAGCAAACTACTGCAAAATGAGTAGTAGCAATAAAGAAGTGATGGAAAATCATAGCATAAGGATGTTTCGTGTTACACTGTCGGCATTCATGAAAAGCTATTTTAATCATTTTTTGCATGACTTTTCGCAATGCAGTAGAAACCATACACGGCTATGCTGGTCCTCGGATTGCCGCCCCCTCGATGCGATGGGCGGCAGCCGTACGAAAACTAAACCGAGGTCCGGTTTAAGGAGGCGGAAAGCCGGTCTGTCTGGAGGGCGGAATGTATAACGATTGCGCGGCACACATGGCGCTGGATGCCGGTTGGGGTTTGCAGGGGCAGGAATGCCGCAGTTACGAGGAAGGCATGCTGGTTGCCGACGTGCAGGGCTATATCTGGTACACGTCGCAAAGTATTGCGCGATTGGCGAATCGCCGGGTGGAAGAGTTTCTGTGCATGCCTATCAGCAAGTGTTTGCCCGAAGTGTGCCTGCGCGCCGAAACGCCGGGCTACAACCTGGCTTGGGCGATACTGAATTTCAATGGCGGAAGAAGCCTGCTGACCTTGTTCGAAAGCGATAATGGGCCGCCCTATGCAGTACAGGTGCAAGTGTCGCCAACCCGCCTGGGAACCGGCAACTGGTTCGTGGTGCACCTCCGCATTCCGATGCCGGAATAGCCCGCAGCGGCGTGCTGCGCGGCCACCCGGCATGCGACTAAGCGGCGCCGGCGGGTGGCAAATGTAGGACGACTGTGCCGGATTGCGGGATTGAACCGCTCCGGTGCGAGAGCAAACGCGATTAATCAGGCCGGCCGCAAAGCGCAACTAAAGCCGGCTTATCGAATTGGACGGGGCGGGACGGAGCTGCGGAGGGAAGTGCCCGGTGGGCCGGAGGAAACGAGACCGGGTGGCCACCTCCGCAGCAGTCGTGGGTGCCCCGGTCCTGTCTTGGTGTTTGCGCGGCACACATGCCGACGCCCGATGTGCTGGATGCGTGTACAGCCAGACGTCGCCCAATTTATGGCAGTTGCAATGTGCCGCCTGCGTCGGCACGCGCGGCCGCCTGTCGCAATCGTACCGCCAGAAAAAAATGAGGTAGCTTGAATTGATACCAGTCAATTGGAAATTTGGAGAAATGCATTATCATGAACGGTTGTTACGCAAAAATAACGAATTGGGAGTTTCAGCCCCGACGCCGCGAGGAGGAATACATGAATGTCGCTCGGCTGGGCCGGCCCGAGTTGGGCGACATCGAGGCGGCGGCGTCGCGCGCGCTCGATCCCTATCGGGCCAGGCTCAAATTTCGTGAAGGCACGCGCTGCCCCGGTTGTGGCGCTTTATATCGTGCCGGCAACTGGGTGTGGGACAGCGATGCCATGCTGGGCATGTACGAGTCGCTGTGCCCGGCCTGCCGGCGCGTCCACGATTGCCTTCCGGCTGGCTATTTGCGCATAGACGGCAGTTTTGCAGCGGCGCACCGCGACCGCATCCTGCAACTGCTGGAAGACCAGAACCGCATCGTCTGCCGCCGCGAGCCGCTCGCGCGCATCATGTCCATGCTCGAGCGCGACGGCGTGATCGAAGTGACCACCACCGATGCCGATCTGGCGCTGAAACTCGGTGAGGCGTTGCAGGCGTCCTACGGCGGCGAACTGGACTGCGAGTTCAACGAAGCGCATCACCTGGTGCACGCGCTCTGGTCCAACTGAGCGCGCGCCACGCGCCGCTTTGGGGCGACCAGCCTGGTCCTTGCCTCTAGCTCTGCGTTGCGACCGGCTTGACCGCTGCCGCGCCCGAGGACCGTCCCGGGGCGCGGGCCCCGGGATGGGTTACGCAACGACAGATGCACGTCAGCAATTTGCGATGCGCTCGAGTTCCGGACGGTCGAACACGAAATGATGCTGTTCCTCGGTAATGAGGCCGCGCCGCTTCATGTCGGAAATGGTGCGGCTCACGGTTTCCAGCGTCACGCCCAATAGCCCCGCGATATCTTCGCGCATGATCCATTGCCGCGCATCGGTCGCGTTGTCCGCGGAAAGATGCAACAGCAGGCGGGCGATGCGCGCCTGCGCGGTGCCCGTGCTGAGCTGCGTGATTTCAAAATCGGCGGCGTCTATGTTTTGCTGCATGTGGCGCAGCACCGAGTCGCACAATTCCTTTTGATCGTCGCGCAGCGTGCGCAACAGACGCACCGGAATCCGGCACAGGTCGGTGCTGTGCAGCACCAGCGCGGTATGGCGGTAGCTGGCGCCGAACAACAGTTCCAGACCCAGCGTGGTGCCCGGCGTGGCCAGCCGCACGATGCGCGCGCGTCCGTCGCCCGATTGCTGCTCCAGCTTGACCAGACCGCTGCGTATCGAATACACGTACTCGCCGGCCGATTTTTCGGCATAGATGCGGGTACGCACGGGGAAGCGCAGGATATCGACGTTCGCGCGTATGGCCATCATGCCGTTGGCGTCGGCCTGGCCCAACAGCCCGCGCTCGCGCACCGGGCAATGTACGCACTCTGCGGCACCGATGCGCTTGATGCTGCGTCCGTGATCGGTTCTGCAGTCCATGGTGTTCTCCTGTAGGTTGCCAAATTCGCCAGGCGTCGAACCTGCCGATGCGCGCCGCCTTGCGCAGCGCGGGCAGAATGCGCGGGTTTGCGGATTCACGGCCCGCCAATTCAGGGCGGCCACACGCAATGCCGGTAATGTCCGCAGCGGTCAGATGCATGCCGTGCTGCGCGCAAGCTGCGGCCACGGCCGGACGTTCGTGCGGAAGCGGCCAGGCTGTGCCTGACCCGGCTTCCTGGCGCACGGCTGTCGGCGCGTGCACTGTGGGCGCACTTCATCTGCAAATGCGCCTCGGACCAAACTACTGCCAGGGTTGCGCGAAGTACATGATTAATCGCAAGCGCCAGATTTCGATCGCGAGGTGCTGACGCGCCGGGCGTACACCGGCCTGCCGGCCGGCGCGTCCGCCGGCGTGGGGATGGAAGTTGCATGGGCGGTGCCGCACGCGGCATCCGACTCGGTAAAATTCCCCCGCGCCGGCTTGCCGCGCCTCGCATGCGCACGACGCGCGCGCGGCCGGGCGCCTGGCTGGTGCTCTGGCAGACGCAGGTAAATGAACATGACCATGCACATCGAACATGCAACGCAGCCGGAGGGCGCGGCGGACGCGCGCGCCTTCGGCGGCCTGGACCGGCTTTATGGCGACGGCGCGCTGCGGCGCGTGGCGCAGGCGCACGTGGCGGTGGTCGGCATAGGCGGCGTGGGCTCATGGTCGGCCGAGGCGCTTGCGCGGAGCGGCATAGGTCAAATCACGCTGGTGGACCTCGATCACGTCGCCCCGTCCAACCTGAACCGCCAGGTGCATGCGCTAGACGTCACGCTGGGGCAGGCCAAAGTGGCCGCCATGGCGCAACGCATCGCCGCCATCAACCCGGCTTGCCGCGTGCATGAGGTCGAGGACTTTGCGGCGCCGGACAATCTGGATGCCGTGTTCGCCCTGACTCCGCAGGTCGTGATCGACGCCTGCGATGCCGTGCCGGCCAAAGCCGCCATTGCCAGCTGGTGCGGCGCGCGCGGCATCGCGCTGGTGTGCTGCGGTGCTGCCGGCGGCAAAACCGACGCCACGCGCATACGCTGCGAGGACCTCGCGCACACGCAATACGACCCGGTTTTGGCCCGGGTACGTGCGCGCCTGCGCAAGCTGCATGGCTATCCGCGTGATCCGCGCAAGCCCTTCGGCGTGCATGCCGTATATTCGCAGGAGGCGGTGCGCAAACCGGCCGCCGGGCTGGTTTGCGACGGCGCGCCCGGCACGGCGCTCAATTGC
>JAEUNN010000988.1 GCA_016791085.1 Rhodocyclaceae bacterium
GAACAGATAGGCGGCATCATCCAGACCATCAAGGAAATTGCCGATCAGACCAATCTGCTCGCGCTCAACGCGGCGATCGAAGCCGCGCGCGCGGGCGAAGCCGGACGCGGCTTCGCGGTGGTTGCCGATGAAGTGCGCAAGCTCGCCGAAAAGACCACCACCGCGACCAGCGAAATCAACGGTACGGTGGGGGACATACGCCGCCGCGTGGAAACCGCCATCGGTGCAATCGATGGAGCGTCGAATAATCTCAAGCAGACCAGCAGCACCGCGCTGGAATCGCTCAATGCCATCAGCGAGCGCGTGACGCAGTTGCAAGGCGTGGTTGCGCAGGTATCCGGGGCCACGCATCAAATCCGCGGCTCGTCGGCGGAAATCGATCGCGACATCGGTTCGGTCGCCCAGTCTTCGCTGGTCACCCGCAACGAGGCCGGCGCGCTGCGTGCCGAAGCCGACAAACTGGTGGCCGTGTCGCGCAATCTGAATGAGGCCGTGGCGCGCTTCCGCATCTGACAGGCCGATAGCCGGGGCCGCTACCAGCGCGTTCAGCAGGGGTCGCGGTCCCCCGCGACCATCGCTTCCACTCCGGACAACTTCGGCTTGCGTCTCCTGGTGGTGACGGTGCCCTCCGTCAAAAGCTTAAGGGCGGTTTTGCAATCAAGCTATCACCATGACCCCCCACGCCTTCCTACGCCTCGGCGTGTCGGCACACTGGCTCGCACACTATCGTGATTGCGCGGGCGAGACGCCCACGCCCCCAGCAGGGAGCGGTGTATTCGGCGTGGGTGGGGCTATGCCCACCCTTGGGAGCGGTCGGTTCGGGGGAGAAGGTTCACGCCCACCCTTGGGGGCGCGGGCGTCCCGCCCGCGAGCGCACACGCAGGGCGGTAACCGCGCGGGCGAGACGCCCACGCCCCCAGCCGGGGGCGGTTTATTCGGCGTGGGTGAGGCTATGCCCACCCTTGGGAGCGGTCGGTTCGGGGCAAGAAGGTTCACGCCCACCCTTGGGGGCGCGGGCGTCCCGCCCGCGAGCGAACACGCAGGGCGGTAACCCCGCGGGCGAGACGCCCGCGCCCCCAGCCGGGGGCGGTTTGTTTGGCGTGGATGGGGCTACGCCCACCCTTGGGGGCGGTTTATTCGGCGTGGGTGGGGCTATGCCCACCCTTGGGAGCGGTCGGTTCGGGGCGAGAAGGTTCACGCCCACCCTTGGGAGCGCTTGGTTTTGAGACCAGGCTGGCGCTACCGGCCGCGCTTTCCTTCACGCGGCCATTTGCCTCAGCATGTACTGCAGCACGCCGCCGTGGGCGTAGTAATCCCATTCCTTGGCGGTGTTGATGCGCACG
>JAEUNN010000727.1 GCA_016791085.1 Rhodocyclaceae bacterium
TTCGCGCAGTTTTTCGCGCCGCGCCATGCTCAACCCTGGGGTAAGCTATCCCGTCCAACCGCGCGCATGGGCGCGGCGCTGTCGATCGGGAGCTTATCCAGGTGCGAATTCGATCCAACCAAATCGAGGCGCTCAATCGCGACGCGGACGAGCGCCTGGTCGAGAAAATGGCGGCCTACCTGCGCCAGGAACAGACCGTCTGGGTGGCCAATTCGCCCGACGCCGAATTGCGCCAGCGCATACGCTGGGGCATCAACCGGGCGCGCTGGCATGGCATGACCTGGGAATCGTCGATCATGAAATTCGTCGGTCTGATGTTCCGCATCGCGCCGAATTTCGACGAATATCCCCCCATCGCCGCGCTGCTGGAGCGTACCGACGTGGCGCCGGACGAGTTGGCGGACCTGCTGTTTTCCGAAATTTCCGGCGAACAATGGGAAGCCGCCATGGACCGCTACGATCCGGCGGCCTGGGAATTCGAAGACTGAGCCATGCCTCTGACCGGATTCACCGAAAAGCAGGATCTGGAAAAGGCGGCCAAAGAAGCCGCCGACAAGGTCAAGGCCGCCGAGCGCACCTGCAGCGACCGCGCCTACGACCTCAAGCGCGCAGGCGAAAATCAGGACCTCACGAAGGTCGCGGCGGGCGGCAAGGCGGCCTGCCAGAGCGCGCTGGACGATGCGCTGGAGGATGCCGAACGCCTGAAAGACCCGCTCGCCGACAAAACCCTGGAACGCGCGCGCAAGCAACAATTGGGGGCGGCGAAGCGCAAGGCCGAACTGTACCAGGCGCTGGTTGCGCTGGACGACAGCGGGCGCAGCGACGCGATCGTGGAGGCTGCCAAAGCGGTCCGGGAGGCCGAGGAGGCGCTGACCAAAGCCACCGAAAACAAGGACCAGCTCGCCAAGCTGGCTGAAGAGGCCGACAAGAAGGCCAAGGATTTTCCGGCTCTCGATGCGGCCTGGAAAAAGGACCACTCGGCCACGCGTTCGGCGCGCAGCCTGGAAGCGGACCTGCGCAAAATGAAGGCGGACGTGGATCGCCTGGGCGCGAACGCACCGCCCAGCGCGGTGCAGTACTGCAAGGCGCTGGAATCCCAGCTCGACCACGACGCGCACCATGTGCCCTGCCCGCGCTGCAATACCGAACACGGCATAGATCGCACGGACGACGCCAAGGCGGCCGTGGACCGCGAAGTCAAGGAACTCGAAAGGCTGGCCGCCCTGCCCGACGAAACCGGCCTGAACGACCAGCAAAAGCGCGACCGTGCGATGGGCAAACACCTCGAAGCGCTGCGCGCCCAGAAGGGCGGCAAAATGATAGGTGTACTCATGTGCGAGGACAGCAACGGCGACACGGTCATGCTGCGCGCATTTTCGGGCGATGTCGCCGGCGCCGACGATGTCGAAGGCTGGTGCCAGCACATCCCGCCCAACGGCCCCGACGCGGTCATGAAAACCGCGAATGGCGTGGCGGTGCCCCTGGGGGCGCTGCCGCCCAGTCCCGGCACGCCGCACGGCGTGTGCGCGGCACCCAAACTGATACAGGAAGCGCACCGCCGCGGCCTGACCATAGTGAGCATCGCCGAAGCCTGGTATGGCGACGACAAGGTGCAGCCGCACGGCGCGCTGGTGGCATCGTGCACCACCTGCCGGTCCAATCTGGACGTGCAGCTCTGTAACGCCTATCCGACCATTTGATCGCCCCCATGGCCATACAGAACCTGATCGAATTCGCCGCGCGCTACGACCCGGTGCTGCCCGAGCGCCTGCGCGGCGCCGCCGCGTTCCGCATGGACGAACTCGAACAACTGGCCGCATTGCGCCTGCCGCCCGGCTATCGCGATTTTCTTGCCCTGATGGGCGCCGGCCCGGAGTGGCTGCAGCCGGCCGGCGTGGATTTGCGGCTCGAACCGCTGCTGGCCTACTACCGGCGCGAGCCCTGGCGGCCACCGGCGGGCTATCTCAAAATAGGCCTGGGCACGCGCGATCCGTTTTTCGACATCTATCTGGAAGCGCGGCGGGTGCCGGAGCCGCGCGTGGTGAGCATGCCGCGCGGCCCGACCGCGGATTTCGCGACCTACCAGCGCTCGTTCCGGCGCCCGCTGGGCGGATCGCTGGAAGAATATCTATCCACCTGGGCCTATCGCAGCGCCGGGCTCAGGCGCTACCCGCAGGCCGTGCGTCTGGCCGGCCAGGATACCGCTGCCGGCGTGCTGGCGGCGGTCGCGCCCCTGCTGGCCGGATTCGGCCTCGAACCTGCCGCATTTTCCAGCGACTGGGTGCAGGTGTTCGTGGGCGATGCGCACGGCGCGATCGCCACGCAATTTCCCGGCAGCGTGCTGGCCATAGAACTGGCCGCGCGCGAAGCGCCGCTGCTGCGCGACATGCAGGATGCACTGCGCGCCGCCATCGCGCTGCCGCACGTATTCGCGGCGCGCCCCGCCCGGCCCTGAACGCCCGCCGCCGTGCGGGTCGGCGGCTATTTGCCCGGCACGCGGCGCGAAATCAGGTAGCCCGCGTTTACCTGCGCGGTTTCCGCCAGTTCCATGCAGGCCGTTGCCTGCGCCGTGGCGAGCGCCTGCAGTTGCGCGAAAAAATCGTATTCCTCTTCCATGAGCTTGGACACGGTGTTGGCGTTGCGGATATGTCCGGCGCCACTCAGTATGTCCATGAACTCCTTCATGGCTTCGGCCTGCTGGCTGGCCAGGCGCTGGAATATCGCCTGCTGCAATTGCAGCATTTCGGCCACCAGGCTGACATCGCCCTGGGGGCGCGCAGCCAGCGTCCACAAGTCTTGCAGCAGGCGCGCCTGGCGCGCCAGCATGTTCTGTGCGATGCCGTGGTAGGCATTCAGTTTCTGCACCGGCGCGATCGCGCCGAGCGCCTCGACAGGACTGGCGGCCTTGGCCGGCAGCGCGGCCGCGGCCGGTACCGCTTGCAGCAGGCGGGCGTGCGCATCCTGCATCTGGCGCGCCGATTCCTGGGCCAGTTTCATGAAAGCATCGAACATGTTCAGTCTCCGTTCTGGTGTTGGTCGGTTGCGCGTGCTGCGCGGCCGGACCGCCGCGCAGCGCGCGCCTGTTACTGACTGCCGAGGGGTCGCCTCACTGCCCGCAGAGGCGCTGCAACATGCGGTGTATCGCCTTGATCTGGATGGCATTGCGGGTATAGAAATCCGGCGCGCGCGCATCTTTGGCCGAATAACCCCACCAGTCCCAGCAACCTTCCGGGTTCTGGATTTGACCGTTGTCGGTACCCTCCGCCTGCGGGTAGAGCACGATCATGTCATTGGCGTCGGCGATTTCGTTATACCCCGTGGTGGTGAAATAACGGTTGCCGTAAGGCACGGAATTTTCCAGGTCGGCCTGGCCATTCACGAAATTGACATACGCATAGCCCTGCTTGCAGCCATGCAAGGCGATATGCACGCGCGCCGGCTTGCCTTTCTTCTCGACCGCCTCGGGCACATAGGCATAGCCGTAGCGGCTCATGCTGGAGCGTGGGTCGGAATCGAAAAATTCGCTCTGGTCGAAACGCAGGATGCGGCCGGAAAGGCGCTTGGACGGCGCCTTGAGCCCGTCGTAAATGTGATTCAGGATGCGGTGCGACTGGATGAAACTGCCCTTGTTCAGATAGGGCGGCCGGTTCGCGGCGAGCGGGTTGTCCTCGGGGTTTTCGGTAATCAGCGAATGGCCGGCCGGCACCGTATCGTCGAACAGCAGGTTCTGCGGCGCCACACCGAGCATTTCATAGAACTGGCGCGTGGTATCCACCACGCAGGAATTCACGACTTCGTCGGCGCTACCGGTAAATATGTAGAGGCGGTCGTCGCGCAGGTTGTCCAGCGCGTCGATGTCACCCTTTTTTGCGGTGTCGCGCGCCATGCGCACAAGTTTGGCGGCATCCGGCGCGCATTGCGGGATGAGCGGATTCATGCACATGTAGAGCGCATTGATGGTCCAGGCATCCTCGGCGATGGCGGCCGCGTCGCGGAACGTTTCCGCGCAGCGGTAGGGCCCGCCTGCGACCAC
>JAEUNN010001007.1 GCA_016791085.1 Rhodocyclaceae bacterium
TACTGGCCGCTCGTGGATCGCACGCTGGTCATGATTTTCGAAAAGCAGAGCACGCGCACGCGCCTGTCTTTCGAAGCCGGCATGCAGCAACTGGGCGGTTTCGCGATTTACCTGAACACGCGCGATTCGCAACTTGGCCGCGGCGAGCCGGTCGAAGACGCCGCTCAAGTCATTTCGCGCATGTGCGACATCGTGATGATTCGTACTTTCAAGCAGGAAATCATCGAGCGCTTTGCCGCCAATTCGCGCGTACCCGTGATCAATGGGCTGACCAACGAATATCACCCCTGCCAAATCCTGGCCGACGTGTACACCTGGATAGAGCGCTGCGGTCCCATTCAGGGCAAAACCATGGCCTGGATCGGCGATTCCAACAATGTCTGCAACACCTGGCTGCAGGCCGCGGAACTGCTCGACTTCAAGGTGAATGTATCGACGCCCCCGGGCTATGAGGTGGTGGCGCAGGAATGCGGCATCGCCGGTACGCATTTCGAACAGTTTGCCGACCCCATGGACGCCGCGCGGGGGGCCGACGTGATCAGCACCGACGTGTGGACCTCCATGGGCTTCGAATCGGAAAATGAAGCCCGCAAGCGCGATTTCTGCGACTGGCAGGTGGATGCCGATATGATGCGCGTGGCGGCTCCCGGAGCGCTGTTCCTGCACTGTCTGCCGGCGCACCGTGGCGAGGAGGTGGCGGCCGAAGTCATAGACGGGCCGCAGTCGGCGGTCTGGGACGAAGCCGAGAACCGCCTGCACACGCAAAAGGCGCTGCTCGAATACCTGCTGCAGGGGCGCCTGCCGGCGCAGGACTGATCGGCCGGACGCAAACCCCCAACCCGTTTTCTACCTATTGCGAAAGCAACCATGAGCGACGTGAAAAAAGCAGTGCTCGCCTATTCCGGCGGGCTCGATACATCGGTCATCCTGAAATGGCTGCAGGACAGCTATGGCTGCGAGGTGGTCACTTTCACGGCCGACCTGGGCCAGGGCGAGGAACTCGATCCGGCACGCGAAAAGGCGCTCAAATTCGGCATACGGCCGGAAAACATTTTCATCGACGACCTGCGCGAAGAATTCGTGCGCGATTTCGTGTTTCCGATGTTCCGCGCCAATGCCATCTATGAGGGCGAATACCTTCTCGGCACCTCCATCGCGCGCCCCCTGATCGCCAAGCGGCAGATCGAAATCGCGCGCCTGACCGGCGCCGACGCCGTGTCGCATGGCGCGACCGGCAAGGGCAACGACCAGGTGCGTTTCGAATTGGGCTATTACGCGCTCATGCCCAACGTGAAAGTCATCGCACCCTGGCGCGAATGGGATTTGCTGTCGCGCGAAAAGCTGCTGGCCTACGCCGAACAGCACGGCATCCCGATAGAAATGAAGCACAAGGCCGGCGGCAGCCCGTATTCCATGGACGCCAACCTGCTGCACATCAGTTACGAAGGGCGCCACCTCGAAGATCCGTCCGCCGAAGCCGAAGAAAGCATGTGGCGCTGGACGGTGTCGCCGGAAGCCGCGCCGGATGCGGCCGAGTATGTCGATCTGGAATTCGCGCGCGGCGACATCGTGGCCGTGAACGGCCAGGCCATGAGCCCGGCCACGGTACTGGCCGAACTTAATCGCCTGGGCGGGCGGCACGGCATAGGCCGGCTCGATCTGGTGGAAAACCGCTATGTAGGCATGAAGTCGCGCGGCTGTTACGAAACCCCGGGCGGCACCATCATGCTGAAGGCGCACCGGGCCATAGAGTCGGTATGCCTGGACCGCGAGGTGGCGCACCTCAAGGACGACCTCATGCCGCGCTATGCGAGCCTCATTTACAACGGCTACTGGTGGGCGCCCGAGCGGCGCGCGCTGCAGGTGCTGATCGACCACACGCAGCAAAGCGTGAATGGCTGGGTGCGTCTCAAACTGTACAAGGGCAATGTGATACTGGTGTCGCGCGATTCGAAATCCGACAGCCTGTTCGATCCGAACATCGCCACTTTCGAGGATGACGCCGGTGCCTACGACCAGAAAGATGCCGCCGGTTTCATCAAGCTCAACGCGCTGCGCATGCGCATCGCGGAAAATGCCCGCGTGAAGCGCGCCGGCAGCACCGACTGAGGACGCGGCGGGCACCGGCGTGTTTGGACTGACACCGCAGCAGATCGAGGACATAGGCGCACCGCTGTCCATGGCGGTGCTCATGATCTACATGGTGTTCATCATCCTGAACCTGGCGAAGGAGTCGAAAGCCGGAAAATTCGGCACCTTCATTCTGCTGTTCGTGTTGTCCTTCGGCATGATCGGCTTCATCGCCAAATCCATCATCGTCAAAATTCTAGGTATCGAATAGGCTCGGCGTACGCCGCGGCCGCATTTTCATCAGGAGCATTTCAGTGTCCCAGTTCGACAACGTGAGCGTGGTCAAGCGCGCCAATATCTATTTCGACGGCAAGTGCGTGAGCCACACGGTGCTGTTTGCCGACGGCAGCCGCAAATCGGTGGGCGTGATTTTCCCGTCCAGCCTGGTGTTCAACACCGGCGCGCCGGAAATCATGGAAATCAACGCCGGGCGCTGCCGCGTGCGTCTGAAGGGTGAATCCGCCTGGGTGGAGTACGGTCCGGGGCAGTCTTTCGAAATTGCCGGCAATTCGAGCTTCGACATCGAAACCCTGGAAACCCTGGACTACGTCTGCCACTTCGGCTGAGCCGCGGCCGGCGCGGCATTCAGACCAGTACCGGCTCGCGCTCCAGGGCCACGCCGTAGCGTGCCTGTACGTCGGCCGCGATGCGCGCGGCCAGTTCCAGCACGTCTTCGGCGCAGGCGCCGCCGCGATTCACCAGCACCAGCGCCTGATGTTCATATACTCCGGCGCGCCCCAGCCGGCGGCCTTTCCAGCCGCATTGCTCGATGAGCCAGGCGGCCGCCAGCTTTACGCTGCCGTCGCCTTGCGGGTATTGCGGCATGCCGGGTGCGGACTGCAGCAGGCGCGCGGCCTCGCTTTGCGTG
>JAEUNN010001027.1 GCA_016791085.1 Rhodocyclaceae bacterium
TGGGCGAACAGCGCGACCTGCGCTTCGTCCAGTACGAAAAGCCGGGGCTGTTGAAACGCCTGTTCGGTGGGAGGTAGGCATGTCCCTGCTGTCTATGCTGTTCGGCCAGAAGCCGAAATCGGCCGCGGTCGCCAAGGAGCGACTGCAACTAATCATCGCGCGCGAGCGTGCCGGCAGCGGCGCGCCGGATTTTCTGCCGGCGCTGCAGCGCGACCTGATCGAAGTGATTTCGCGCTACGTCAAGGTGAACGCCAACGACATCAAGGTGCAAGTCGAAAAGCAGGACAACTACGAGGTGCTCGAAGTCAATATCGTGCTGCCGGAACAGGCGCGCTGAGGCCCACCGCGGCCGGCCCGTGGCGGCAGGGCGCGCGCGTCAGGTTTCCAGTTCGGCCAGACCGTCCAGCACGCTTTCCAGTTCGATGCACAGTTCGGCCAGGGCGGCACTTGCCCCGCTGCGATCGCGCGCGCGGAAATGCTGCTCGAGTTCTGCCGCGCTGCCATACAGCCGCGCCGCACTGATGTTGCCCGCCACGCCCTTCAAGGCGTGCGCCAGTTCGGCGCCGCCGGCGTAATTTTCCTGTTCCAGGGCTGCCGCCAGGCGCTGGCCGTAATCCGCAAAACTGCCGCGGAAAGACAGCAGGATGCGGCGGCAGGTGGCACCGCGCCCCTGCATGCGCTGCAGCATTTCGCGCGTGTCTATGCCCACCAGCTGGGGTAGCGCGTCCACGGCCGGGGCCGGGGCAGCTGCCGCCAGCGGCGCGGCAGCTTTGTCCGCCGCCGCGGCCACGCACCAGCGCCGCAATACCGCATACAGTTCGGACGGATCCACCGGCTTGCCGACGTGGTCCTTCATGCCCACGGCCAGGCTGCGCTCGCGATCGGTATGGAAAGCGTGCGCGGTCAGCGCCACGATGGGCTGGCCGGCGTGGCGTGCATCCTGCAGGATGCGCGCGGCGGCGGTCAGGCCGTCCATTTCCGGCATCTGTATGTCCATGAGCACCAGCGCGTAGTACGCAGGCGGGTTGCCCAGCACGCGCTCCACGGCGCGCGCGCCGGTTTCGGCCTCTTCCACGCGGGCGCCGGTCGCGGCCAGCAGTTCGCGCAGAATTTCGCGATTCAGCGCGACGTCTTCGGCGATCAGGATGCGCTTGCCGGTGAGGCGCGGCAGGTCGCCGGCGGCCACAACGTCGGGCTTGACCGAACCCGGCGACAACAGCGCGCGCAGACCGCGCAGCAGGGCGCGCGGCGTGCTCGGCTCGCCCACGCTGACCTGGCGCCCGGGCCGGTCGGGTTGGGGCGTGGGCACGCTGGTGAGCCACAGGCGCGGGCCGTCGCTATCCACCAGGCCCTGCATCGTGTCGTCCACGACCATGAAATCCGTCTGCTCCACGCTGACTTCCGCCCCGGCCACGCGCACGCCCAGGCTGGCCAGTTGCGCGGCCACGCAATTGCGCTTGGATTCGCCGGCCACCACCAGCAGGGCACGCTTGCCGCACAGGTCGGCCGACGGCGGCGACGGCAGCGCGCCGGGGTCGCGCCGCAGGGGCAGCGTGAAATGGAAAGTAGACCCGCGTCCGGGTTTGCTTTGCGCGGCGATGCTGCCGTCCATCAGTTCCACCAGCCGGCGCGAAATCGACAGGCCCAGGCCGGTGCCGCCATAGCGCCGCGTGGTCGAACTGTCGGCCTGGCTGAACGGACGGAACAATTGCTCCAGCTGCGCGGCACTGATGCCTATGCCGGTATCGCTGACCGCAAAGCGCAGCAGCGCCACCTCGGCGGTCGGCGCCTGAACCAGTTCCACATCCACCCTTACCTCACCGGCATTGGTGAACTTGACGGCATTGCTGCACAGGTTGATGAGTACCTGGCTAAGCCGCGTGGGATCGCCCAGATACCCCAGCGGACAATCGGCCTTCACGTCCAGGATGAAATCGATCTGTTTTTGCGCGGCCTGGTGGCCGCACACCACGCCGGCATTTTCCAGCACGTCCCACAGGTCGAAACTGATGCATTCGAGTTCCAGCTTGCCGGCCTCGATCTTGGAAAAATCCAGTATGTCGTTGATCACCGCCAGCAGTGCGCCGCCGGCCGACTGGATTTTCTGCAGCCAGTCGCGCTGGCGCGAACTCAGGTCGGTCTGCAGCGTGAGGTGGGCAAGCCCCAGCACGGCATTCATGGGGGTGCGGATTTCGTGGCTCATGTTGGCCAGAAATTCGCTCTTCGAGCGGCTCGCGCGCTCGGCTTCTTCCTTGGCTTCGGCAAGTTGGCAGGTGCGCTCGTCCACGGTGGCTTCGAGGGCCTGCTGATGCCGCGCCAGCGCCTCTTCGGCCGCCTTGCGTTCGCTGATGTCGCTGCATATCCAGGTCGATTCGCCCGAATTCAGTTCGTGCAGGTGGCCCGCCAATACCGCCCAGAAACAAGTGCCGTCGCGCCGGCGCATGCGCACCTCGGCGGAAAAGTGGCGATCGGCCTCGAGCGCCGCATAGCCGGCCCCTACCCGCTCGAACGATTCGTCGTCCGCATACAGCATGCGGGTCGGCATGGCGCCCATTTCGCCCGGGCCGTAGCCGAACATGGATTCGAACTTGCGGTTGCACGACTGCAACAAGCGCCCGCGCACGGTGGTAATGCCGACCAGGGCGTTGTCCAGCATGGCGTTCTTTTCGCGCAGCGCCTCCTCGCGCGCGCGCTCGGTTTCGCGCAGCAGCGTGATGGTGTCGCGGAAGCGCAGCACGGCGCGTGACATGCGGCCGATCTGGTCCTGGTTGTCGAGGCCGGACAGGTGGATGTCGGTTTCCCCGTGCGCAAGCTTTTCCAGGCTGGCCTGCACGTCGTCGAAAGAGCGGCCGATGCGTGCGCTGAGCAGGTACAGCACGAGGAAAATCACGAGCGCCATGAGCACATTGGAAATTCCGTCCATGAACACCCGGCGCCCCGTCTCGGCATCCAGGGCGCGGCGCGACAGCGTCAGTTCCAGCGTGCCCACGGGCGTCACGTGGCCGCCGTCGTCATAGAACAGATCGCGCCGCGCGCGGGCGACTTCCTTGTCCTGCTGCTCGGGATTTCCGGCTGCCGCGAGCAGCGTGCCGTTCGAGTCGTACACGCGCACGCCGGCCACGTCCGGGCTGGAACCCAGGGCGCTCACGACACTCGTGACCGCCGCGCTGTTGAAATCGAACAGCGGCCGCGCCAGCGCCTCGCCCACCAGGGTGGTCTGGCGCTCCAGCCGGTCCTGCTGGCGCAGGTTGGCGTCGCTGTACAGGCGCCACACGTCGTAACTGGCATTGACCGCGGTACCCAGCACCAGCGCCAATAGAATGCCGGCGTAAATGCGCAGGCGCATGTCCGAGCGCCAGGCGCGCAGCCAGCGTTCGATCACGGCATCCCCCCGCGCCAGCGCAGGCGCCGGTAAGCGGCAGTACGCATGTCAGTTCCGCACGGCTTCCAGGGCATCGCGCTCAAGTCTTTGATATTCGCCAGAATTGCGCACGCTGGCCACGGCATGCCAGATGCGCTCGGCAAGTTCGCCGCGGTTTTGCGCGAATTCGCGCGAAAACACCAGGAAATACGGTTTTTCCACGAGCACGCGCGGCAGGATTTCCACTTCCGCGGCCAGTGCCGGGTTCGATTCCAGCACCGACCGGGCTTCTCCATCCAGCATGGCGGCGGCGGCCAGGCGGCCGGCGGCGAGCTTCTGCAACAGTTCCGCGCCCTTTTGCGTGCCTTCGTCCACCTTCACGCCCATGCCGCGCAACAGGTCGCCTACGGAATAGCCGAGCTGTATGCCTACTGTGCCGTCCAGGCCCGCAAACGCCTTGCCGTCCCAGTCCACGCGGGTGTGCTTGCGGCGCAGCAGCACGTAGCGGTCGCTATTGAGGCGCTTGGACGCGTCTGGCGGGTTGCCGCCCGGGTAGGCCGCCAATTCCAGCCGGTCCGGCTTGAAACTGGCGCCGATCGCGCCGCTCACGCTATTCGATTTGAGTTCCGCCAGGCAGCGCTTCCAGGGCATGCCGCGGTAGTCGAAGCGCATGCCCACTTCGCGTGCCACGCGGTTCAGCAGGTCGAAATTGAGCCCCTGGCCGTCCTGCGTGCGCCAGGGCCGCACATCGGATTTTTCGACGCACAGGGTTATCGGCTCTTGCGCGCCGGCCGTGGCGGCGCATGCCCCGGCCAGCACCAGGAGCAGAAACCGCAGCAAGGATGTCGGATACATGGAGGACCTGGATTGCGTTCATTAAAACTTTAACGGTGTACGGACGGGCGTCGCCAAACTTGAGCATTTGCCCGCCAAACACTGGGCACGGCCGCATTGCGGCGGGCCATGGCGTGCAGCGCGCAGCCGCACGTGTTACGTTATGGCGCGGCGCGCCGGCCGGCGCGCGCTGCCGGCCGGCGGCCGCAAACACCCCTACGATGAAGCCCCGTGACGCTTGCGTCCGGCATATGGAATGCGTATGAACGGACAATGCACTTGGGTATGCGCAGGGCGCAACCGCCCGCGGCGCAATCCGCCGCAGGCGGGCCGACGCCACCTGCCATGCGGCGCACGGCGCGGCGCCGTTCCGCCCGGCGGGGCTTGCGCGCCACGCGCGGGACACTGAATCCAGCCATGCCGGCCGCGCCCTCCGTCAGAATTATGAGCGTCCTGCTGCTGGCCCTCGCGCCGGCCGCCTGCCGCCAGGACGAAGCGCCCGCCTGGCAGGGCTATGCCGAAGGGGAGTACCTGCGCGTCGCCTCGCCCTACGCCGGCCGGCTCGATACGCTCGCGGTCGCGCGCGGCCAGCAGGTGGCCCCCGGCGCCGCGCTGTTCGAACTGGAACACGCCAGCGAACAGGCGGCGCTCGACGAGGCCCTGGCACGCGCGCAAAGCGCCCGGGCGCGCCTCTCCAACCTCGAAGGCGCGCGGCGCACGCCGGAAATCGCCGCGCTGGACGCGCAGGTGGCGGCGGCGCGCGCCGCACTCACGCTGTCGTCCGAACAATTGCGCCAGCAGCAGGATTTGTATGCACGCCGCTTCGTCGCCAAGGCACGCCTGGACGAAGCGCAGGCGGCGCTTGCGCGCGACCGCGCCAAGCTGGGTGAGAGCGAGGCGCAACGGGACTATGCGCGCCTGTCGCTGGGGCGCAGCCAGGAAATCGAAGCCTCCCGGCTGGATGCCGCGGCCGCCGACCAGGCCGCCGCCCAGGCGCGCTGGCGACTGGACCAGAAGCGCGCCGCGGCGCCCGCGGCGGCGCTGGTGCAGGACACCTATTTCGTGGCCGGCGAATGGGTGCCGGCCGGCACGCCCATCGTGTCGCTATTGCCGCCGGGCAATATCAAGCTGCGCTTTTTCGTGGCTCAGGGCGAAGTGGCCGGCATCAAG
>JAEUNN010001034.1 GCA_016791085.1 Rhodocyclaceae bacterium
GCGTGCCCGCAATACCGGAAAATGATGGAAAAAAAGCGGCGCCCGCACGGGCGCCGCTTTTTTGGCTGCCGGCTTGCGCCGGAGGAATCCCTGACCTCAGTCGAGCTTTTCGTACAGGGGCAGCGTGAGGAACTCGGTGAAGGTTTCCGACAACGACATGTCCTCGAAAATTTGCGCCGCGCGGTCATAGGTGCCGGTCGCTTCGCCCTGGGCCGTGACGGTGGCTTTCACCTTGGCCAGTTCCTCGGGAATGAAGCCCTTCACGAGATCGGCGGTCACCTTGCGGCCGTCGTCCAGCACGCCTTTGGGGGAGCGCACCCACTGCCACACCTGCGAGCGCGAAATTTCCGCGGTGGCGGCGTCTTCCATGAGGTTGTGGATGGGCACGCAGCCATTGCCGGCCAGCCAGGACCCCAGGTAGTGGATGCCCACGTTGATGTTGTTGCGCACGCCGACTTCGGTAATGGGCTGTTCGGGCTTGAATTCCAGCAATTGCGCGGCCGTGAAATTGACGTCCGGGCGCTGCTTTTCCCACTGGTTGGGGCGATCGCCCAGCACCTTCTTGAATTCTTCCATGGCGATGGACACCAGGCCCGGGTGGGCCACCCAGCCGCCGTCGTAGCCGTCGGTGGCGTCGCGGGTTTTGTCCGAACGTATGCCGGCGATGGCTTTTTCGTTGGCTTCCGGGTCGCTCTTGATAGGAATCAGGGCCGACATGCCGCCTATGGCCGGGGCGCCGCGCTTGTGGCAGGTTTTGAGCAGCGTGAGCGCGTAGGCGCGCATGAACGGCACGGTCATGGTGATGGAGCCGCGGTTGGCCAGACAGAAATCCGAATTTTTGCGGAATTTCTTGATGCAGCTGAAGATGTAGTCCCAACGCCCGGCGTTCAGGCCGGCCGAATGTTCGCGCAGTTCGTACAGAATTTCTTCCATTTCGAACGTGGCAAGTATGGTTTCGACCAGCACGGTGGCCTTGATGGTGCCTTGCGCAATGCCCAGTTCGTTCTGGGTCATCACGAAAATGTCGTTCCACAGCCGCGCTTCGAGGTGGGACTCCATTTTCGGCAGGTAGAAAAAGGGGCCGGCACCGCGCGCCAGTTGTTCTTTGGCGTTGTGGTACATGAACAGCGCGAAATCGAAAATACCGCCCGACACGCGCTTGCCGTCCACGGTGACGTGCTTTTCGTCCAGGTGCCAGCCGCGCGGGCGCACCACCAGGGTGGCGACCTTGTCGTTGAGCTTGTACACCTTGCCGGCTTCGTTGGTCAGACTGATGGTGCCACGCACGGCTTCGATAAGGTTCAACTGGCCCTGTATCTGGTTCGCCCAGTTCGGGGTGTTGGAATCCTCGAAATCCGTCATGTACGAATCCGCGCCCGAATTGAGCGCGTTGATAATCATTTTGCGTTCCACCGGGCCGGTGATTTCCACGCGCCGGCACTCCAGCGCCTTGGGCACCGGCGCGATGCGCCAGTCGCCGTCGCGCACGTGCTGCGTTTCGGGCAGGAAGTCCGGCAGTTCGCCGGCATCGATGCGGGCCTGACGCTCGACGCGGCGCGCCAGCAGTTCGGTGCGGCGCGATTCGAAAGCGCGATGCAGTTTGGCCACCAGGGCGAGTGCCTCGGGCACGAAAATCTTCTCGAAACCGGGCAGGATGGGGCCGTTGATTTCCATGCCTTGGGGTAGGGTGAGGCTCATGACTTTCCTTTCACTCTGTGTGAGTCTGCACGAAATAATACAAGGTCAGCAGCAGGCCGACCGTAACGATAAATCTGCGCAAGGCCGCGGCGGGGATT
>JAEUNN010001062.1 GCA_016791085.1 Rhodocyclaceae bacterium
GCAAAGCCGCATCAAGGCGCTGGCGCGCATGCAGCCCATCGTGGCCGGACACGCCGATACGCCGTTCGGCTTCCGCTTCGGCGTGCCGGAGCGCGCCCCCGACCCGCTGCTGGTGCTGGACCGCTGCGCCGCCGGCTATGCGGATCGCGCGGTATTGCAAGGCCTGTCCATGCAAATCCGGCCCGGCTCGCGCATCGGCCTGCTGGGCCGCAACGGCGCCGGCAAAACCACGCTGGTGCGCCTCCTGGCCGGCGAATTGCCGCCCATGGACGGGGTGCGGCAGGAAGGCCGCGGGCTCGCCGTGGGCTATTTTGCACAGCATCAGGTGGAACGCCTGCGGCCGGACGAATCCGCGCTGCAACAGTTGCAGCGCATCGCACCCGAAGTCAGGGAGCAGGAGTTGCGCGATTACCTGGGCGGTTTCGACTTTCGCGGCGAGCGCGCGACGACGCCTTGCGGCGTTTTTTCGGGCGGCGAAAAGTCGCGCCTGGGCCTTGCGCTGATCGCCTGGACCAAACCCAACCTGCTGTTGCTGGACGAGCCGACCAACCATCTGGACCTCGAAATGCGCGAAGCCCTCACGCTCGCCCTGGCCGAGTACGAAGGCGCGGTGGTGCTCGTGTCGCACGACCGCCACCTGTTGCGTACCACCGTGGATGAATTGTGGCTGGTCGCGGCCGGGGGCTGCGAAGCTTACGCGGGCGATCTGGACGACTATCGAAACTGGCTGCAGCAGCCGGCCGCCGACTGCGACCCCAAGCTCGCGCGCGAGGCAAAACGCGACGCGCGCGCACGCGAAGCGGCGGACCGTCAGGCCCTGCTCGCGGCACGCCGCCCCCTGGTCAAGGAAGTGGCCCGACTGGAGCAGCAGATGACGGACCTGGGCAAGGAAAAATCCGCACTGGAACACAAGCTGCAAGACCCTTCCGCCTACGAGGGCGGTCGCGAACTTCTGGCTGCCATGCTCAAGCGCCAGGCCGAACTTGCCGATGAACTGTCGGCTGCCGAAGAACGCTGGCTGGCGGTGCAGGAACAACTGGAACGCCTGCCTCAGCCTTGAACCTGCGCTCCCCGAGCGACCGCCTGGCTAGCTCAATAAAATCCTGAAATGCTTGATGTTCTTCGCCTTTGCGAGCGTACCGTGGCGGTGAGCCGCGCTACGCACCCGATGGTACGACTGGCGCGCCGCCTGGCATCGTTGCTCCTGGCCACACAAGGCGCAAGCCGCAAGCTCGGCTGCGTCCTACTCAGGAACGCAGCTTGAAGGCTGCGTCGCATATTGCGACATTTGTGCGCGCGAAATCCGGCGCGTCCCATGCCGCGCGCGCGGCTAACGGTAAACTAGCCGCGACACGAACGACTTCTGGAACTTTGCATGCAACCGCACCGCCGCTACACCCTCAATGCTTCCTGTCCGGACCGCGTCGGCATCGTCGCCAAGGTGGCCGGATTTTTTGCCCAGCATCAGGGCTGGATACTCGAAAACGCCAATCATTCCGACTCCACGGCCGGGCGCTATTTCATGCGCGTGGAAGTG
>JAEUNN010001100.1 GCA_016791085.1 Rhodocyclaceae bacterium
GTTTAGTCATTTAATGCCAGAAAACAAACGCCTTTATCCGGGCGACGCCGCGTATGTTAGCGCGCATATTAACGCCACCACGGAATCGCTTGCAATTGAAAAGGACGCTAATGCATTTGCGACCAGATTCATTCTCGGATGCACCTGCGGTAGTCTCAGATGACACGTCTAACTAAATTGATATTGTTTATGTGCCTCCTCGTGGCCGAAAAGGCGCATGGGGAGGTATGGCGTTACGTGGATATCGCAGACGATCGAATCGATCTCATATTCGATCGAGCGTCGGGCACGGTGTCGGTCGGACATATGGCCATCCCGGTGCATTTTTGCAAGCCGGATGAGATTTTCTTCTGCTTTACAAGCAGCGCTTTCGCGTTTGCCGTCCCAAAGTCAATTCGGAGTTCGCGAACCCCCGCACCTGTGCGCTGGAATCACGCGGGACACCGGTATGAATTGCAGGGTATTCGCAATGCGTCAATTCTCGGACGCACGATGAAAGTCTACATCTTCGACAATGTGGATAGTGTTCCATCATGGAGATATTTCTTCTCCCCGTTAAGGGGATTAGTTGCCATTAGGATAAAAGATTCGAATTCCGCGCTACTGTTGTTAGAGGTGGCTTGTGGTTACGGTGCCTCAAAAACATGTCACTGAGCCGGGAAGCAAGCGAAATCTGGGTCAGCGAGTTTAAATTGGCCACCCATTAACCGACCTTTGTCAAGCACGCAAGGCACCACCAAGGCGGCGCCTGCCGCCAGCGCTTTTCGGCGGGTCCAAAGAGTGAATGCGTCGGTTGCGCGCGAACCGGGCACTTCACAGGTGAAGTGCGCCCACGCTATTCCAAGGCTGGATGCGGCATTCAGCCCCGGCGACCCGTTGCGTTGTCGCACTTTTGCCCGTTTTAAGTAGCCCGCGTAGGGTGCAATCCCCGCAGGGAATTGCGCCCTCTGTTTGTCCTGACGCTCTCCATGCAGGCATTCTTCCCCTGAAATCGAGGTCATACTGAGATAGTTCGCACCAACCTCCCAAAAAGGGCCGTTTCCGAACAAGCTTGCATTTGGATGTTACCTCGCTCTGCCGCCAATTTCCCTCGAATTTCCTGGACGGCGGCACGCGCCCGTCCATGGCC
The DNA here is from genome assembly GCA_016791085.1 of Rhodocyclaceae bacterium. Lineage (GTDB taxonomy): Bacteria > Pseudomonadota > Gammaproteobacteria > Burkholderiales > Rhodocyclaceae > JAEUNM01. Next base: position 1,130 of record JAEUNN010001100.1, read on the forward strand.
AGCGTCGAGCCGGCCACTTGCCAGTACGACGGCAGTTATTACGAACTGCGCAAGCGCGACGGCAGCGTGCCGCGCTTCGACGCCGCACCGGCCGCCACGCTGGTGCGCATCAGGGGCGGCTGCCTGTATTTCCTGACCGAAATGCGCGACCCGCAGGGCCGCTACTTGCGCATCGTGCGCGGCGGCGACGATAAAGGGAAAATAATAGATGACGCACTACGAATTAGTTGCTTTTTCACCGCGGCCCATTTTCCACCGTCTCCACTCATTTCCGGCTAACGTCACCCGGGTCGGATGTTAAGTGAGTAAATAAACTATGTGGTTTGCGCCGCTCTTGCAAGGAGGTCGTCTTGGCTTACCGCTTTTAGAAAGGCTAGCGACGGGCTACGGTACAGACGAATGGCGAGGAACACCCCTGCAGCAAGGCTTACGCCACCAGCGCCTCCATCGGAACGTGGACACGAGTCGAGACCGCCTTCAACTGACGCAGGTTGAGCGCCCGCTTGTCGGCTAGGACTTCGGAAACAACCGATTGCGGGCCAATTTCCGGCAGGTCGCGTTGCGTCAAGCTGTGTTGCTACATGAGAAATTCCACCAAGGACGCTGGCGTCGACGTTTCCGGCCACGGGTGGGCCAGCTCTTCGTATTCGCGAATCCGGTCCGCCACGAGCCATTCGAGGCCGAAAATCGGGTGTCCCTCGTTGCTACCGAAGCGCTCGAACGCCTCGTCCACGAAAGCCAGCAGTTCGGCATGGTGCGTATCGTCTCGCACTGGCGTCGCCAGTCCCAGTGCGGCATCGATTGTCGCCCATGGCGCCAGCCGATCGGCCACGCTCATTTCCAGTCTCCTTTATCGTATTCTGCGCGGGTAAGCACCGCTTTAACCCACAACAACTGCGGCGCGAAACGTGGCCCGCAGCGCGGCAAAGTCGTCGTAGCGGCTCTGCTCAATCAGGCGCCGGAACGCCTGCAGTGGCGCTTCCGCATCCACATGCAGCGCCGCAAACTCGCGTAACGCCTTGGTCGAGATGAGCTTCATTCACAAGCATTATCGCCATTTGCGATAAACAGCAATCGACGCAGGCGATAGGGACAACGGGGGCGCGAGGTGTGCTGGGAATTGCGGCGAGTAAGGTCGCGCGGAATGCCTTTCGC
>JAEUNN010001116.1 GCA_016791085.1 Rhodocyclaceae bacterium
CGCCTGCTCATCCTGATCCTTGATCTGCATCCAGTCCGGGCCCGCCACCTGCGCCGCCCTCACGTACTTGGCGACAACCCCCGTGGATACCTTCAGCGCCCGCGCGATCCGCTCGAACGACAGCCTGCATTCGTACTAGAGCCGTAACAGCAGCTCCTTGATCCTGTGCGCGGCAATCCGTTCTGCCGCCATCCCGTCCCTCTTAAAAAAACTCGGGAGGGTAGCGGCTCCGTCAAACGTCGTTGTCGCACATCCGCGTTCCCAATTCCGACATCGTGACTGGCCGTTCCGACGACTCGGCCACATCGGTCACGACTATTTCGGAATCCCCGGTCACGCCCTCGGTTTCGGCGGCCACACCTTTCCGGAATCAGCGGTCACCTTGCGTCGGAATATGCAGGGGAATCGCCTGGCGGCAATGAATCTATCGCTCGCGTAGGTATGAATTCAGAAGGGATTGCGTCGTCGACCGACTTGCCGCGCAATCCTGCGGATCGAAATCTCTTGCCCGGCTAGCAATCGGACGTCCTATCCCCAAGCCATCTGCAGCAGCGTCGACGTCCATAAACTCGCATTCTCCGCCCCCGGATTAGCAATTTCTCGATCCAAATGGATCGGTATTGGTGGTGCCTATATGGAAAATTTGCTGTCGCCGGATTCGAGGTCGACATAGGTGAGCGATTCTTCAGCATGGCCAGACCGTAGCATTTCGTTCTCGGTCCATGTTCGGCCCAAGCGTGGAGAGGAATGCTTCGGGAGAGGACAATGCCAACGAAGATGTGTGCAAGAGCGCAGGGCAGCCGTGCGATCACCGGATAGCCAGCCGATGCTGCCTCGTAGCGATCTGGTGCCGGCAAATTCGGGTCAATGGGCTCGTGCTTGAGTTGCCAGCATCCTCGGCCCAGCAGCTCCACGAAGTCTGCACGAACAAGGCGCGTTATGCCTCGACGGGTATCGGGCAATCTGCTTCGGCGCCCGTTCGTCGAAAATCAGAAAATCCTGTATTTGTCCCGACTCGCGCACATATTGGGAAAAGTGCGCGCTGGGGCAGGCCGGAAGCCGATTCGTCGAACGTGCCGCGGTCAGGCGTCTAAAAAGTAAAAAAGCGCCCGAAGGCGCTTTTTTACTTGACCCTAGCCGGGAGGTTCGGTATCAGGCCTGCTTGCGGCGGCGCAGTACACCGGCCAGGCTCAGAGCGAGTCCGGTCAGTGCCAACGAGGCCGGTTCGGGTACATCCGTGGTCAGCGACGACGAAGAGTCGGACTGAACCTGGAAGTACGGACCATCCACGCCATTGACAGCGCCAAGATTGTTGGTCGCGCACGCACCGGCATTGACGGGGGTGATCGGACCGGCGGCGCTGACATCACCACCCGCGCCGTTCAGGAAGCACGACGACGGGTTAACCTGCTGGAACGGGTCGTTCAGCTGGGTGTCGAGGAACAGCGTCACGTCTGTGGTCGTCGGGAAGTTCGGCAGAAAATCCGGATTGGCGTAGGTGACGTGTACGTCAACCGTACCGGAGCCGTTACCCACGACGCTGTCGATGCCGGGATAATTGTCCGTGCCGAACAGGTCGAAATTGTCCTGCGCGCCAGACGTACCGAAGTTGGTTTCGCCACGGCCGGTGATCGCGTTGAAGGGCAGCACCGTGCCTTCGAGCACCAGGACGGCACCACCTTCCGAACCGTAGCCACGTCCGGTCAGGGCATTGGACGCCGTGCCGCCGTACCAGATACGGAAGAAGTTGTCTCCGCCCGAAAGCGTGCGCAGGACGATGGTCGCTTGACCAACCGTACCCGAGAATTCACGCACCAGTTCGAGGAAGCCGGTCTCGTAGGTCCATTCCTGGCTGTTCAGCAGGTCATCGACCGGGTCACCGGCCAGGGTGAGGCTGCCCAGGCGGGCGTGGGCGTAGGTCTGTACCACGTCCGGCGTATTCGGGCACAGGCCCGAGAACACGGGGTTGTTCACGCACTCTGCGATGGTGTTGCTGAGCAGCGGATACGGGTTGGATACGTTTTGGCCCGGCCGAGTGGGTGTAACGACAGCGCTGTTCGGCAGCCAATCCATCCCGTCAAACTGGAACTGGTTGCTGTTGTCGCCCTGCGCATCGGCCGTGAGCGTCAAGGTACCGGCGAAAGATGCGCTGCTCGCGAGTGCCAGCGCCACCCCACCGGCGATCAAACTTTTTTTCAACATGGAATCTCCTTTGCAAATCGATGAACGACATCGGCAAACAGGTTAAGCAACGTTTGTGCCATGTTGTTTAACATGTGTTGTAAATCAATCCCTTACAATGCATTCTGTACTGTCTTGATGGGTGTTCTGGAAGGGGGCAGATAGGTTGTGTAAAAAAAGTCGACACGGCACCCTGGATTTCGCAGAAAGGTGGGTCTATACAGGGCGTCCGGCGCGGTAGAACTGGAACCCGTAATGGGGCAACTGGACTTGCCGGCGCGCCCGATGATCACAGGCCTATGCCTTGCAAGTGTTCATCGGGGAAGACGCCAATTGTGGTCCGTACCGTTCCCCGCTGCGTAGACGGAGAAAATTCGATGCGCACGTTGTGACAGCGTCCGGCGGTTGTTCAATCGTCGCGCCAAGCCTAACCCAAGGAGAGTTCTGGCGGTCGCGCCACAGCCTACGCATTGGGGATAATCGAAATGGAATATCTGATGCGAGCAGTGCCTGGCACGACAAATTCGACTTCTCGTGTCCGCGCCATTTTGCTTGCCGCCCAGGCTTGCGGATCGACGATAGGGAGAATTGTCCCTGGCGGTGGGTGCAAACAGAAGCGATTCTTCGGCCAAGCTTTTTTCACCCGCCTGTGGTGCAGGCTGCTAGTGCGTGAAAGGCAGATGAAGGCTTGGGGCTGCATCCGGTTGTAAAAATTTCCGGCAGTCCCGCGCCTGGCCTCCCCTCCGCGGACTCAACCCAAGGTTCAGGGCTCCCGGAACTTGCTAATTCTGCCGAGCCCGGGAGGACCATGGTTTAGGCGAAGGTGGAACTTGGCGACGACGGGGCTATTGCCTCGCATCGACCACCGGCTGCTCGGTTCATGCCCGTTTGACCCACAGACTGTCCAGCGGGAGGCGGACGGAACGCGAAATTGCGGGTGGGCCAGCGCCCAAGCGGCAAAGGAACGCTGCGTTGGGCAGTCGCGCGGCGCCGATCAACTGCTCGCTGCTGTCAGTCACATGCCGGATCAAGCTTTCCATGCCAGCCTTTGCGGTAAATCGACGTTTTTCGCGCACGTAGCGCGAAAAGATCAACGGTGTCATTTCCGGCTGCAGGCGTAGTTGCAGGCGTTCGGCGGTAAGCCAGAAGCGCTGCATCGCAACGCCGGCAGCCACGTAATCGTCGGTATCGGCAAGTGCCTTCGGGGCCAGCAGGCAGGCGTGCGCAGCGCATGCCAATCCAGGTATCAGGTCCAGTTGCAGTCGCGGTGCCAAGGTTCCGGCAAAGTAGCGGTTCATGAAATCCACCCGCTCCCAACTGGCCATCGCCCAGCGCATGATGTGCCCGGTGAGCGGGTCTACGCCTATGGCTTTCCCGGGCATGCGGTCTTCGCTGAACTCGACGCTCCAGTCGATGACGCTGCTGTGAACCTTGTAGGCTTCCGGTATCGACAGACGTAGCTTGGCATTCGAGAAATTGAGCAAGGCCACGCGTTTGCGTTCTGACCAGCCTTCGAACCATATGACCTCGAATGGGCGCGCGGCCGTGACCAAGTCTGCTTTCTCCGCCGCCGTCAGCGGCCGCGTCGACATCGGGCGGCGCTGCACCGTGCGCGTCGTGATCGCGGGGAGCAAGGGGTCCGGCTGCAACTCGCTATCGCGGGTGAGGCGAACGTCGTAAAGGATGGGACGCGCAGACGACTGGGCGCGCCGCGTCCAGTCCGCGCGCAAGCCATGCGCAGTGGCGGCGATGCGCAGGGTTTCGAGCAGCGCGCCATGTGCCATTTCGCTTGGATGGCCGTCCAGATCATACACGACGTGGTCGCGTGTGTCGAACCCATGGATCACCACGTGATCGGGGCCCGCGCGCTCGAAACGCCACGGTTGGGTGTTGTCGCCGCTGGGTGCCCAGCGCGCCAGATCGAGTATCTGCTCGATTGCATCCATGGCCTTGGCCTCAGCTTGCCAGCCCCTGGAGGCGGGCGATTTCATAGACTTGCTTCTTCAGCGCCGCAATGCGCCTGCGCTGCAAGGGATGGCTATTTCCACGCTTGCGCAGCGTGCGCTTGAGGCGGTTGCTGAACGCATCGAATTGATGTGCCCAAGGTGCCGCCAGGACCTGTCCGCGCCCCAACAGAATTTTCAGGCCTTCGGTGGCTGCGACGCCGGCGCAAAGGTAGCATGCC
>JAEUNN010001137.1 GCA_016791085.1 Rhodocyclaceae bacterium
TGGGCATGGAATTGCGCGGGAACTGGATGTCCACAACCGCGCCGATGCACTGAACGATAGTTCCTTGACTCATCGTCATATCCTCAAACACAAAGTTCCTTGAGAGTGGGCCAAGCCGCCCCACCAGTCGCTTGGGGGGCGGCAGCACATGGCTGCCGCCGGCCCGACCTTCCCACCCGCGGCGTGCCGGAACGTTCGCGTGTTGCGCGCACCGGCACGTGGAATGTAACCATCTCGATTGCGCTCTGCCCGCTATACCGCAGCCGCGCCGCTCACGATTTCCGACAGTTCTTTGGTGATCGCAGCCTGACGGGTCTTGTTATAGACCAGCGTCAGTTCCTTGATCACGTTGCCGGCGTTATCGGAGGCGGATTTCATCGCGACCATGCGTGCACTTTGTTCGGACGCCATGTTTTCGGCGACCGACTGGTACACGAGCGCTTCCACGTAACGTACCAGCAGATCGTCTACGACGGCCTGTGCATCCGGTTCGTACATGTAGTCCCAGTGGTGCTCGGATGCAGCTCCGAGGCGCTCACCGGACAGCGGCAGCAGTTGCTCCAGCATGGGCTCCTGCTTCATGGTGTTGATGAATCGCGAATAGGCCAGATATACCGCGTCCAATTCCCCCGCCTGAAAGGCGTCGAGCATCACCTTGACCGGGCCGATCAGCTTTTCCAGATGGGGCGTATCGCCCAGCTGGGTGGCATGCGACACGACCTTGGCACCCATGCGCTGCATGAAGCCAAAGCCTTTAGTGCCTATGCACGTGACCCGTATGTCGGTGACACCCTTGCTTTCGAAGTCGCGCAGCGCGTTCAGACAAACGCGCAGGATGTTGGTGTTCAGACCGCCGCAGAGGCCTTTGTCGGTAGTGACGACAATGAGGCCCACGCGGCTGATCTTTTCCTTGGCGACCAGGAAGGGGTGCTTGTAATCGGATATGTTGGCCTGGGACAGGTTCGCGGCGAGACGGCGGATTTTTTCGGCATAGGGCCGGGCGCCACGCATGCGATCCTGCGCCTTGCGCATTTTCGACGCGGCGACCATTTCCATGGCCTTGGTGATCTTTTTAGTGTTCTGGACACTTTTGATCTTGTTGCGAATTTCTCTTCCGCCAGCCATCTCGATCTCCCCGCGTTAGGCCCAGCTCTTCTTGAACTCGGCAATCGCGGCGTCGAGCTGCTTCTCGCCTTCGGCATCGAGGTCCTTGGTCGAGGCGATCTTGTCGATCAGCGCGCCGTTCTTCTGCTTGACGTACTGATGCAAGGCGGCTTCGAAAGCCAGGATGCGTTTGACTTCGACGTCGTCGAGGTAGCCACGGCTCACGGCGAACAGCGTTACCGCCATGTCGGCAACCGACAGCGGCGAGTACTGCGTCTGCTTCATGAGTTCCGTGACGCGGCGGCCGCGTTCAAGTTGCTTGCGCGTGGCGTCGTCGAGGTCGGACGCGAATTGCGCAAACGCCGCGAGTTCGCGGTACTGCGCGAGCGCCAGACGCACACCGCCGCCCAACTTCTTGATCACCTTGGTCTGCGCCGCACCACCCACCCGCGACACCGAAATACCGGCGTTGATGGCGGGACGGATACCGGCGTTGAACAGGTCGGTTTCCAGGAAGATTTGGCCGTCGGTAATCGAAATCACGTTGGTCGGCACGAACGCGGACACGTCGCCGGCCTGCGTTTCGATAACCGGCAGGGCGGTCAGCGAACCGGTTTTGCCCGTGACGGCACCGTTGGTCTGTTTCGCGACGTAATCTTCGTTCACGCGCGCAGCACGCTCGAGCAGACGCGAGTGCAGGTAGAACACGTCACCGGGATAAGCTTCGCGGCCCGGCGGACGGCGCAGCAGCAGGGATATCTGACGATAGGCCCAGGCTTGTTTGGTCAAGTCGTCATAAATGATCAGGGCGTCCTGGCCGATATCACGGAAATACTCGCCCATCGTGCAACCCGAGTACGGCGCGATGAATTGCATCGCGGCGGATTCGGAGGCCGAGGCGGCGACCACGATGGTGAATTCCATCGCGCCGTTTTCTTCCAGTTTGCGCACCACGTTGGCGATGGTCGAGGCCTTCTGGCCCACCGCCACGTAGATGCAGATCATGTTCTGACCCTTCTGGTTGATGATCGCATCGACAGCCACCGCGGTCTTGCCGGTCTGGCGGTCGCCGATGATAAGTTCGCGCTGGCCGCGGCCGATGGGCACCATGGAGTCCACCGACTTCAGGCCGGTTTGCACCGGCTGCGACACGGAACGACGCCAGATCACGCCCGGGGCCACCTTTTCGATCTTGTCGGTGGCCTTGTTGTTGAGCGGGCCCTTGCCGTCGATGGGCTGACCGAGCGAATTGACCACGCGGCCGATCATTTCCGGGCCGACCGGCACTTCGAGAATGCGCCCCGTGCACTTGACGGTGTCGCCTTCAGTGATGTGCTCGTATTCGCCCAGCACCACCGCACCCACGGAATCGCGCTCGAGGTTAAGAGCGAGGCCGAAGGTGTTGTTGGGAAACTCCAGCATTTCGCCCTGCATCACGTCGGCCAGTCCATGCACACGGCAAATGCCGTCGGTCACGGAAACCACCGTGCCCTCGGTGCGCGCCTGGGCCGCCAGGTCCAGGTTCTGGATCCGGCTCTTGATCAGGTCGCTGATTTCAGACGGATTGAGGTTCATT
>JAEUNN010001149.1 GCA_016791085.1 Rhodocyclaceae bacterium
CGACCGGCAATCCGGCCTGGACTGGAAACGCCGCCCGCCGCGCGAGGTGTATGAAGAAATGCGCGCCACCATGCCCAGCGTCGCCGGCATCAGCTGGACGCGCCTGGAGCGCGAAAGCGCAGTGGGCTATCCTTGCCCCGACGAGTCCGCGCCGCCGCAGGCGGTGCTGTTCGAACACTCATTTCCTACGACTGACGGACGCGCGCGCTTCGTGCCGGCGCATTTTGCGCGCGCCGACGAATTGCCCGACGCCGACTATCCGCTGGTGCTGATTACCGGCCGCACGCTGGAACATTGGCACACCGGCGCCATGACGCGCCGCGCCGCCGTACTGGACGCATTGCAGCCGCAGGCCTATGCGGCCTTCCACCCGGAAGACCTGGCGGGGGCGGCGTTGGTGGACGGGCAAACCGTGCGCCTGCAAACCCGGCGCGGCAGCGTCACGGCACGCGCGGTGGCGGACGCCGCCATGGCGCGCGGACAGGTGTTCATGCCTTTCTGTTACGCGGAAGCGGCGGCCAATCTGCTCACCAACGACGCGCTCGACCCGTTCGGGAAAATACCGGAATTCAAGTTCTGCGCGCTCCGGGTGAGCGCAGCGGAAACCGCCTGAAGATCGCCCAAAGAGGCAGCGCACCGGCAGACCGCCGGCTTGCGTGCATGCCACGCGGCACAAAGGTTTGCCGGGCGCGCTTCGATTCGACCGGCGCGCCGGGCAGCAGCGCAATGCAGGTGGGCGCTCCGTGGCAAGCAATCTCCTGGCACGCGCCAGCGATCCCGTATTCGCAGAATGGAAGTGTCGGCACGCTTTACACTACACGGCAAGCGCCCCCCTGCCACGACAGCCAGCGATAGGAAAAAACCCCATGGTGGCCGACACGATCGGCCGCCCCCGGCAACTCGCGCTGGCCAAAGCCTGCCCTATCGGTACTGGAAGCAGGCGTTTCAGGCTCACAATATCCAGCAAGCATGCGTATTTACAGGCAAAAACCCGGACAGGTGGATTTTTATGTATAGGCGGGCGACAAAAGCAGGCGATGCATGTCGAAAAACTTTACATCTTCGGCGTCATCAACCAGTAAGGTTCCCGCAAGTATATGTATTTGTGCATAAGTTGTTACATGGCATGAACATTGCTGGCAAGCGATTCACCGCCCCTCAATGCGCGGCAATCCGAATAGCGGCAGCCTCTCGTGGGTACCGCAAAATTATTTTTACCAATAAAAGGGTTTCGCATGAAAATTTCTCGTTTCGCGGCCGCCATGGCCGTCGCAGCAGCCGGTTTTGCCGGATCGGCGTCGGCCGTTCCGATCGTGGCCGAGTTCAATGTGGTCACGTTCGGCACCAT
>JAEUNN010001167.1 GCA_016791085.1 Rhodocyclaceae bacterium
CCTGGCCGTGCAACTCAAGACGCAAAAGCTGGAAATACTCGGCGCCTCGCTGTGGCAGGGCAAGGTGTTCTATCGCGACGAAGGCGTGCTGCGCAACCGCATCAGCGACCTGTCGCTGCTCAAGCCGCTCATAGACGGCGACCCGGCCACGCTGCCGCAACTCAATGCAGGCGGCAAACAGGCCTGGCTCATGTTCCCGGCCAAACTGTACTGTGGCCAGAGCTTGCTCGATTCGCGCCGCGAATCGGTCATCATCGACTATTACTTCAGCGACGACCTGCCGGGCTATCGCGAACGCCCGGATTACCTTGCCAGCCGCCGCGGTTTCAAGGTACGCGACGAAATCCGCATGGTGCGGCCGGGTTTCTATCTCGGCCGGGCTTACCTGGACCGCGTGTTCCTGCTGAATTTCACGCTCTATAACGCCGACATCGCGGAACGCGACGCCGACAGTTTCCGCAAAACCGGCCTGGCCCCCGTGCAGACCGACAAGCATGGCGAAACGGTCCTACCCTGCTGGCCGGGCACCCAGCAGCATGCTCGCGCTCCGGCCTAAGCGCGCCGCAAGCGGCCGGCGCGCGCGGCGCGCAGCCTGGTCGGCCGTACTTGTCGCCGCGGCCGGCGTACATGCCGGAGACTGGGCGGTATCGCCGCTCGATCCGGGCAGCGATTTGCCACCGGTCGGGCGCTCCTTGTTCGACACCCTTTACGCAGCACGGGGCGCAGCCCCGCCCTTCCCTTTCGGCGCCCTGGCGGCCGATCTGGCAAGCCGCCTGGGTTGCGGCGCAGGCGCCGGCGGCTGCATCAAAACCGTGCGCATCCCGCTCGGCCGCTCGCTGCAGCGCGACGCCGCCGCGCCGGATTATTTTGCCCATCCGCGCGTGGTGCTGGCCGTAAGCGGCGAATCCGGCCGCTCCCCGCACGCCGCGCGCGACCGCCTCTACATCGGCTACCAGGAACGTGCCGCGGTGCTGGAAGTGCTAAGTTACAACGCCGCCGCCGGGCGCTTCGAGTTCCAGATCGTGAGTGACTACCGCGCCGGCACGGCCCCCCGCATACGCTACGCGCGGCGCACCTTGTGCATCGCCTGCCATCAGAACCAGGCGCCCATCTTTTCGCGCGCGCAATGGGACGAAACCGACGCCAACCCGCGCATCGCGGCGCGCCTCGCGGCGAGCGGCGCCTCGGCATACGGTTTGCCGGAGGCCACCGGCGTAGATATTCCGAACGCCATCCTGGACGCGGCGAATCGCGCCAACCTGTACGGCGCCGCGCAAAAACTGTGGCGCGAGGCCTGCCGCACGCCGCGCTGCCGGGCCGGCCTGTTGGAAGCCGCCCTGCTCCATCGCCTGGCCGGCGCGCGCGGCGAACCCGGCAGAACGGCGTGGCGCGAAGCCGTGCTGCCCGAATTCGAGGCCTATGCGCGCGCCTCGGGCGCGCTCTCCCTGCCCGATGCGGACCTGCCCAACCGCGACCCGCTGGCGCAAACCTACCGCAGCACGCCGCCCGGCGACCCGGTGCTGGCCGGTGTGCCCGCCGCGCTCGACCCGCTGTTGCCGCGTGCGCCGCGCGCAATCTGGCCGGCCACGGGCGCGGTGCTCGCGGCGCGGGTGCTGCCGGTGCTGTCCGACATGCTGGCCGCCTACGATATCGCGGCGCTGGAACGCCGCCTCGCCGACCTGCCCAAGTTGCCCCTGCAACGCCAGGCCCTGGCCTGCCGCGCCATGCCGGCCGGGAAATCGCTGGACCTGTCCTGCCAGGGCGCCGGGGACAGTGGATTCACGGCCCGACTGGACTTGTCCGCCGGCACGGCTACACTGCGCGACTTGCGCATGCAGGGCCATGCGCTGGGCGATCTGGATTTGCCGGCCTTGCGCCCGGCACGGCGTGGCGGCGCGGCGACGCTACAGGCCGTGCCGCTGCGCGCCGGGCAGGCGCTGCGCCTGCCCGACGGCAGCCGCGTGGTCGCTCTAGATATAAACTGGATACCGGAGCGCCCCGCAGAGGGCGGCGCGGAAATCGTGGTGCGGCGCGAATTCGAACCGCTGGCGCGCGCGCTGGCGGAACTTGCCGAGTCGAACGCGACAGCGCTCGCCGCCGGCATTTACGACGGCAGCGCGCTGGCCGATGCATTGCTGGCGCGCCTGGGTGCGCCGGCGGCGAGGAAATCCGCGCCGGACCTGCCGCCGCCGCAGGCCACAGCCGATGCGCCGGTGCATGGCGCGCCCCTGGGCCAACTGGGGCTGTTCTACCGCCATTGCGGTAGCTGCCACCAGGAAGACGACGCGGCGCCGCCCAATTTTCTGTATGGCGGCGCAGCGCGCGTAGCGGCCATGCTGCGGCAATGCGCGCCGCGCATGAGCTACCGGCTCGCCATGGCGAAAGTGGCGCCGCGCGAACGCGCCAAGACGCCCATGCCGCCGGAACTGGCCCTGCAGGCCGCGGGAATCGCCCCGCACGACTGGGCAAGCGGCGCGGAACTGTCCGCGATGCTGGCGCAAGTGGCCACCTGGGGTGCGGCCGCACAACCGGCAGACTGGCGCAACACACAATACGAAACCCTGCCACCCTGCGTGCCGCAGGCCAAACAAGGAGAACGGCCATGAACAATACCAATACAGAAACCGACCTGGAGCGCCTGTACAAGGCGCGCGCCCGCTGGATACGCCGCTTCTGGGTGCTGCTGGGCATTACCGTGCTGGTGCCGCTGCTGCTGGTGTTGTTCGTGGCCAGCCGCTTCCTGGCGGACGAGCCCGTCACCTACGAAAAGATCGAAGACCACTTCAAGTACGGCTCGACCGGAGGCGAGCGCGCGTCCGGCTTCCCATACTGGATTTGGCGCGTAATGCCCAAGGTATGCGCGGAATATTTGCCCGGGCCGGGCTATGCCTCGCTCGGCTTGCTGTATGAGGAAGGCAAGTCCGAAGCCAGCGGCGCCCTGCCCATAGGCGTATCGAAGCGGCGCAACCTCGGACTCGACCGGGTGTTCTTCAACTGCGCGGTGTGCCATTCCAATACCGTGCGCGAACGCGCCGACACGCCGGCCAAAATGTACCTGGGCTCCCCGGCGAGCGGCTTCAACCTCGGCGGCTTCGAAAATTTCTACACCAGTTGCGCGGCCGACCACAAGTTCAGCACCGAGTACATCGTGCCCGAAATCGAAGCGCAGGCCGGCAAACTGGGCATGCTGGACCACTATGTCGTGTATCCGGTCGCGATTTCCCTGATGCGCGAGCGCCTGCTCATGCTGCGCGACCGCTTCAAATTCCGCCAGCGCCAGCCGGACTGGGGCCCGGGCCGCGTAGACACCTTCAGCGCCTCGAAACTGCTGTTCAATTTCCCCATGGACAAACTGCCCAGGGAAGAATGGGTAGGCACGGCCGATTTCCCTTCCATCTGGAATCAGGGACCGCGCCGCAAGCGCGCCGACGGCCAGCAGATGCAGTTGCACTGGGACGGCAATCAGGACCACATGGAAGAGCGCAACAAGAACGCTTCGTTCGGCACCGGCACCACGCCGCCCACCATAGATTTGACCGCCATCGGACGTATCGAAACCTGGATTACCGACCTCAAGTCGCCGCCCTATCCTTTCCCCGTCAATGAAGAGCTGGCGGCCCGCGGCGCGCCGGTTTATGCCGAATATTGCGCCGCCTGCCATGGCGCCAGCGGAGCCGATTTCAGCGGCGACAAGGTAGGTTTCGTGACGCCCATAGAGGCCATAGGCACGGACCGGGCGCGGCTGGATTCATTCACTTACGACCTGGTCGGCAACCTGTCCACGCTGTACGCGGGCTATCCGTGGCGCTTCCAGAATTTCCGCAAAACCTATGGCTACGCCAACATGCCGCTGGACGGCATATGGCTGCGCGCGCCCTATCTGCACAACGGCTCGGTGCCCAGCATGCGCGACCTGCTCGAACCGGCGCGCAAGCGTCCGGCCCGGTTCTATCGCGGCTACGACGTATATGACCAGAAAAATCTGGGCTTCGTGAGCAATGTGGCGGACGAGAAAGGCCGCAAGTTTTTCCTCTTCGACACCGCGCTGACCGGCAATTCCAACCGCGGCCACGAAGGCAAGGCTTATGGCACCGAACTGTCCGACGCC
>JAEUNN010001174.1 GCA_016791085.1 Rhodocyclaceae bacterium
GCGGCTGCCGCACTCCCGCGCGGCTTCCGCAAACCTTGCGACCGCCGAACTAAACCTGTGCGCCGCCACCAGGCCCCGGCATGCGGCCATCCCCGTCGCGCAGCACGAAATGCTCATACCGCAAGGGGCCGGAACTGACCGGCCGCCAGGCCGTGTCGATGCCCGTCAGTTCGCCCAGGTAAGGCGCCGCGACATCGAGCACGCGCCGGTGGTCCATGTCTTCGGCTTCCACGACACCGCGCTGCGGATGTTCCAGCGCCCACACCAGGGCGCCCAGCACGCCCGCCGCAACCTGCAGCGTGGTGGCGTTGTTGTCCGGCGCACAGCGGCGCGCGGCATCCAGGGCAAGGCGCGAGCCGTACCAGTGCCCGACGCGGTCGCCCAGCAGCAGCACGCCTAGGTCTATGCCGCCCGCGCTCAGTTCGTCCTGCATGACGCGATAGTGCCAGTCCGGCGGGCAGGACGCGCGGGCCAGGCGGGCGGCGGCCGCGCCGGCAGCCGGACAGGGCCGCAGCGCATAAAAAACCGTGGGGCGCACCGGTATGCCGGCATGCGGGTCGGACAGCAGGTCGGCCATCGCCATGGTTTCGTAGTGGGCAAGCAGCCAGGCCGCGCAAGGCCCGGCGCCGGGTGACCAGCTGGCGACCCGGGTCGCCACGCCTGCCGCGGCCAGCTGCACGGCCAGGCCGCGCGCGCTGTCGAGCACCACGCTGGCTGCCGGCGGCGCGGCTTCGTGCGCGCCCCAGGCCAGTTCGGCCGGCGCGCATAATTCCCCGGCCAAACCCGCGGCGGACCAGGTATTGGCAAATTCGCGCCGGCCATCGTCGCGGCCGGGAGCCCGCGCAGGCTCGCGCGCGGGCGCCGTCTGGCTGTCGAACTCGGCCACCTGCAGCACGCGCAGGCCCAGGCGCCGCGCGGCGTCCGGCCAGGTGGCGGCGTCCGGCGCCAGATTTTCCAGCGCCTGTTTGAGCAGCTGGCTCACCAGCCCGGGGTTGGCGCCATGGCTTAACACCGCCGTGGTGCGCCCGCGCCGTGCCAGCGCCTGCACGCGCGCGGCCGCCAGGGTGTGCGGGCGGTCCGCCCAGGCTTCCAGATTGCTGTCCAGGTACAGCACGCCATGTTGCTGGCACCAGGCCAGCAAATCCAGGCTGCCGACGCCTAAGGACAGATTCAGCAGCACATCGCCCGCGCGCAAATGGCGCGCCAGTTCGCTGCGGTGGTTATCGCGGCTGAGTGCGCAGCCATGCCACACGATGCCGTGGCGGTGGGCCAGCGCCTGCCCGGCCGGGTCCGGCCCCAGCAAGCTCACCTGCCCGCGTGCCGCGCCGATGTGCCGCCAGATGAGCGGCAGCACGGCGGCGGCCACGCAGCCGGTGCCGACCATGAGCAGGCGGCCGGGCAGCACGGCATGCGGGCGCGGCGGCGGAATCATGCAAGTCTGCGAACGGCGCTGAGGGAGCGGAGTATTCTATTCTTTCAGGGTAAGACTGGGCTCGCAGACCACGACCATGGCGGATTTCTTCGTCAGTTACAACAAGGAAGATGCCGACTGGGCTAGCTGGATAGCCTGGCAGGTGGAAGACGCCGGCTATTCGGTGCTCATCCAGGCCTGGGATTTTCTGCCCGGCCAGGACTACGCGCGCCGCATGGATCAGGCCATGCGCAATACCCCGCGCCTGCTCGCCGTACTGTCGCCGACCTGGCTCGCGTCCGGCCACGTGGGTGCCGAATGGCGCGAGTTCTACCGGCGCGATCCGGATAGCGACAAGGCACTCATCCTGCCCGTGCGCGTGCGCAGTTGCGAACTGGGCGGCCTGCTCGGCGGCCATGTATATCTCGACTTGGTCGGCCAGGACGAGGCCGCTGCGCGCGTCCGCCTGTTGGCCGGCTTGCGCGCCGTGCTGCCGCAGCCCGGCGCGCGGGCCGAGCCGGACGCGCGGCGCCAGAAGCCGTCGTCGCCGCCGCCTTTTCCGGCCGGCGAGCCGGGCCTGCGCCTGCCGCCGATAGACTATTCGCGTCTGGTGCGGCGCGACCCGCCCCTGCCCCAGGCCGAGGACGAGCTTTATTCCATCGCCTTTTCGCGCGACGGCGTGTGGCTCGCGGCGGGCAGCCATTGCACCGTGCTGCTGTGGAATCTTATCGACGGCGGCCAGCCGGTATCCACCGGTCGCCACGGCAGTTACGTGTATTCGGTGGCGTTTTCGCGCGACAGCCAGCGCATGGTTACGGGCGGCGAAGATGGCTATGTGCGGCTGTGGTCCATCAATCCGCTCAAATTGCTGTGGCAGCGCCGCGAACATACCGAAGCCGTTTATTCCGTGGCATTTTCCAGCGACGGCACGCGCGTCGCGAGCGGCGGCTACGATGGCCGCGTCCTGTTCTGGGACGTGCACGCCGGCCTGCCGCGACGCAGCGGCGGCAGCGCCGTGGAGGCCGCCGGACGCGTGACTTCGGTGGCGTTTTCGCCCGACGACCGCCTGCTCGCGATCGGTACCTTGCGCGACACCGTGTGGCTGCTCGATATCGAAACCGGCGAGGCGCAGGTGCTGGGACGCCACAATAGTTCGGTCGAAAGCGTGGCTTTCTCGCCCGACGGCAAAGCGCTGGCCAGTTGCGGCCTGGACAAAGCCGTGTGCATGTGGGATGTCGCCGCGACCTCGGGCCAGCCGCGCTGGCGCAAGCGCGAGCACGACTATCTGGTGCGCTGCGTGGCATTCGCGCCGGACGGCCAAACTTTGGCCAGCGTGGGCTGGGACAAGCGCCT
>JAEUNN010000043.1 GCA_016791085.1 Rhodocyclaceae bacterium
ACTGGGCGTGGAACTTGCCGCGCGCGCGGGCTACGACCCGCACGCCGCCGTCACGCTGTGGTCCAAAATGTTGCAGCAGAAAGGCGGCCGCGCTGCACCGGATTTCCTCAGCACCCACCCCTCCACGGACAAGCGCATCGCGGCGCTGGCCGAACTGGAAGTGCCCATGCGCCGGCTCTACGACCCGGCCGCACGCGATGTGCCGGTGCCGGCCTGGACCTCTTTCCATGCCGCGATCGGCCAGCCCGGCGCAGCGCCAGGGAACGGGCCGCCCCCCGCGCCGGCCGAGCCCGAAGAAGCGCTGGTGTTTTACTCGGAAAGTTTCGATCGCTTCGAACAGGGCAATACCGAACTTGCCTGCACGGGCTGTGCCATGCAGTTTGCGCTCAATCAGGGCAGCCTGCGCGAGCACCACGAACGCGGAGCCTGGCGCAAATTGGCGAGCGAAGTCATCAAGCTCGATTACCCGCTGGACCTGGCCTATTACTATCTGGGCCGCGCCGCCGCCGGACTGGGCCGCAGCGCTGCCGCCGCGGTGTATTTCGGCAAGGCCGCGAGCCTGGCCGACGACAAGGACCGTTCCTGCGCCCAGGCACTCGTAATCAATTGCGCCGGCGTCGATGTGAAGCGCGCAGCCAATGCCGCCCTGCACCCGCCGCCGGCGCAATAGCCGCTGCGCAGGACGGGCACAAAAAGCCGCCGCCGCGGCAGTCCGGCCGCCGCGCGCGCTGCCAAGCTGCCCGCATCGAGCGGCGTGCAATGCGCCGCGGCGTGCCGCATACTGAATGAATGGCGGCGCCCGCCGCGCCCCTTGCCAGCGACCATCCGGAATCAAAACCATGAGCCATAAACATGCAGCCATGCTGCGCACGCTGTTCCGCGACCCGATCAGTGCCAACATACACTGGCGGGACATCGAATCCTTGCTGCGCCACCTGGGTGCCAGCGTGGAACCCGCACACGGCGCGCGCTTCCGCATTTTGCTGAACGGCCGCGAAGGGTTTTTTCACATGCCGCATCACGGCAATGCCTGCAACCCGCAATCCATACGCGAATTGCGCGACTACCTCGCGCACGCCGGCGTGAGCCCGGCGCGCTACGAAATGGACGACGAACAACGGCGTGCCGGAGAGGATTGAGCCCTGGCCCGCGCAGGCAGGCGCAAGTGCCGGCCGGCGCCATGCCCGGCTGAACGCGCGCCGTCACGGCGCCGGCCGGTAAGTTCGCGCAAGCGCCGGAATTGCTGCTCGCGTGGTGCTTGTGCGTTGCGCGGCGCGCACGCAATGCGCGAAAAACACCCGAAAAAGGCCCGCAATTCCCCGCCTTCATACGCAACGACGGCGTGCCGCGGCGGCAACCTGCCTGCCCCGCATTAAAGCCATAAGACGCCCGCACAATTAGACTATTGTCAACTTTCGCGCGGGCGAACGAGCCGTAAGCTGGGTGCCTCGCAACAACTCCGCGCACGCCCGGGCCGCCGCGCAAGCCGCAAACATGTTTTTCCCCTGGTGGCGGACTAAAACGCCGGCCTATGCATGCCGCAATCCTGCCACACCAGCCCGGTCCGATGCGGTTATCATCACGGTTGCATGGCCTTTTTCCCTGTCGCGGGCAAGGCTGCCGGTCGCTCGAACTGCAAGGTGGCCGCATGCTACGCCCGAACCGGGGCGATGGCTCATGAATGAACCGGCGCGGAGCAAAGTTCGAGATATCGATGGCAACGGCGGAGGAGGTCCACGCACTCACGGCTGTATTGCGACGCAATAAGGTATATCTGGCACTGGTGCTGGCCGGCTATGCGCTATTGACGGCGCTGTGCCTGGCACTCGGTTACTGGGCGCAACTGCGCTCCGATGCAACTCTCAGCGCCAACGTACATGCGCGCGGCGAGTCGCTGTTCCGGCTGGTCGAACTGATGCGCGACTGGAATGCCCTGCATGGCGGCGTGTATGTGCCGGTGACCGAATCCAACCCACCCAACCCTTACCTGAAAATAGCCGAGCGCGACCTCACCACCACCGACGGCAGAACGCTCACGCTGGTCAATCCGGCCTACATGACAAGGCAGATAGGCGAACTCGCGGAACGTGCCGAAGGCATACAGCTGCACATCACGAGCCGCAAGCCGGTGCGCCCGGGCAACGAGCCGGACAGCTGGGAAGCCGAAGCCCTGGACAGTTTCGAGCACGGCGCCAAATCCGCCAGCCGCCTGTTCGAA
>JAEUNN010000062.1 GCA_016791085.1 Rhodocyclaceae bacterium
GCTGGCCCGCCCGGGCGCCACGGTGGCGGCCGGCGACGCCCTGCTGGAACTGAGCGACCCCGATCTGGCCGCCGACATCGAGGTGCGGCGCGCCCAGGTGCAACAGCTGGAAGTGCAAGTTGCGGCGCTGGCTTTCACGAATCAGCTCAAGGCCGATCTGACACGCCAGTCGCTGGAAGCCGGGCGCGCCGTGCTGGAGCGCCTGGAACGCCGCGCCGACGGTTTGCTGTGCCAGGCCGGGCGCGGCGGTTTATGGGTGGTGCCCAATGCGGCCGACCTGGAAGGGCGCTATGTCGGCCAGGGCGCGCTGATAGGCTATGTGCTGTCGGGCGCGCTGCGCACGGTGCGCGTGGTGGTCACGCAGGAAGAAGTCGACCTGGTGCGCGCCCACACGCGCGGCATCGCACTGCGCCTGGCCGACCGGCCGGAACTGAGCTTGCGCGCGCGCGCCGTGCGCGAAGTGCCGGGCGGCAGCCAGCAATTGCCGACGCGCGCTCTGGCCCTGGAAGGCGGCGGACGTTTCGCGACCGACCCGCGCGACCCCAGCGGCCTCAACACCCTGGCACGCACCTTCCAGTTCGACCTGGAACTGGACACCGACGCCACCGACCTGAATTTCGGCACGCGCGCCCATGTGCGCTTCGAGCACGCCCCGCAGGCGCTGGCGATCCAGCTGTACCGCCATTTGCGGCAGTTGTTCCTGGCGCATCTGGCGGTGTGACGGAGTAGCGCGTGACGCGCATCATTGAACGCGACTGGGCGGCCGGCGACCTCGCCATAGGGCCTTACGCGCAGCGTGACGACCACATGGGCAACTGGCTGGACCGCGCGGCCGGCCGCGGCCTGGGCAAACTGGAATGGTGGGCGTCGCCGCTGCGCCTGGCCGCGCTGCGCCGTTTCGCCGCCGAGGTGGAACGCGCCGGCACGGCGCTGCGGGAACTGGACGACGCCGCGCTACAAAGCCGCGCAGAAGAACTAAGGCGGCGCCTCTGCCGCCACGGGCTCGCAGCCGAAGCAGTGACCGCCTGTTTTGCACTGGTGCGCGAAGCCAGCGCGCGCATCCTGGGCAAACGCCATTTTGCCGTGCAACTGATGGGCGGCCGCCAACTGCTGGCCGGCGGGCTCGCGGAAATGGCCACCGGCGAAGGCAAAACGCTCACCGCGGTATTGCCCGCCATCACCGTGGCGCTGTGCGGCCAGCCCGTGCATGTGGTGACGGTGAATGACTATCTGGCCGGGCGCGACGCGCAAACGCTGGCGCCGCTATACGAATTTTTCGGCCTCAGCGTGGGCACCGTGCTATCCACGGCGGAGCGCGGCGCGCGCACCCGCGCCTACGCCTGCGACATCACTTACTGCGTG
>JAEUNN010000063.1 GCA_016791085.1 Rhodocyclaceae bacterium
GCTGGCCCGCCCGGGCGCCACGGTGGCGGCCGGCGACGCCCTGCTGGAACTGAGCGACCCCGATCTGGCCGCCGACATCGAGGTGCGGCGCGCCCAGGTGCAACAGCTGGAAGTGCAAGTTGCGGCGCTGGCTTTCACGAACCAGCTCAAGGCCGATCTGACGCGCCAGTCGCTGGAAGCCGGGCGCGCCGTGCTGGAACGCCTGGAACGCCGCGCCGACGGTCTGCTGTGCCAGGCCGGGCGCGGCGGTTTATGGGTGGTGCCCAATGCGGCCGACCTGGAAGGGCGTTATGTCGGCCAGGGCGCGCTGATAGGCTATGTGCTGTCGGGCGCGCTGCGCACGGTGCGTGTGGTGGTCACGCAGGAAGAAGGCGACCTGGTGCGCGCCCACACGCGCGGCATCGCGCTGCGCCTAGCCGACCGGCCGGAACTGAGCTTGCGCGCGCGCGCCGTGCGCGAAGTGCCGGGCGGCAGCCAGCAATTGCCGACGCGCGCACTGGCCCTGGAAGGCGGCGGACGTTTCGCGACCGACCCGCGCGACCCCAACGGCCTGAACACGCTGGCGCGCACCTTCCAGTTCGACCTGGAACTGGATACCGACGCCACCGACCTGAATTTCGGCACGCGCGCCTACGTGCGCTTCGAGCACGCGCCGCAACCGCTGGCGACCCAGCTGTACCGGCATTTGCGGCAGCTGTTCCTGGCGCATCTGGCGGTGTGACGGAGTAGCGCGTGACGCGCATCATTCAACGCGACTGGTCGGCCGGCGACCTGGCCATAGGGCCTTACGCGCAGCGTGACGACCACATGGGCAACTGGCTGGACCGCGCAGCCGGCCGCGGCCTGGGCAAACTGGAATGGTGGGCATCGCCGCTGCGCCTGGCCGCGCTGCGCCGTTTCGCCGCCGAGGTGGAACGCGCCGGCACGGCGCTGCGGGAACTGGACGACGCCGCGCTACAAAGCCGCGCCGAAGAACTAAGGCGGCGCCTCTGCCGCCACGGGCTCGCAGCCGAAGCAGTGACCGCCTGTTTCGCACTGGTGCGCGAAGCCAGCGCGCGCATCCTGGGCAAACGTCATTTTGCCGTGCAACTAATTGGCGGCCGCCAACTGCTGGCCGGCGGACTCGCGGAAATGGCCACCGGCGAAGGCAAAACGCTCACCGCGGTATTGCCCGCCATCACCGTGGCGCTGTGCGGCCAGCCCGTGCATGTGGTGACGGTCAATGACTATCTGGCCGGGCGCGAC
>JAEUNN010000071.1 GCA_016791085.1 Rhodocyclaceae bacterium
GCGTTGAGCGCCAGTATGTTGGTCTGGAAGGCGATCGAATCGATCACCCCTATGATGTCCGCGATCTTGCGGCTGGCATCCTGGATCGCCCCCATGGTGCCCACCACCTGTTTCACCATTTCGCCGCCGCGCGCCGCCACGTCGTTGCTGGTTTGCGCCAGTTCGTTGGCCGAGCGCGCGTTGTCGGCGTTCTGCCGCACCGTGGCATTGAGTTCTTCCATCGAACTTGCGGTTTCCTGCAGGCTCGACGCCTGTTCTTCCGTGCGCGACGACAGGTCGGTGTTGCCGGCGGCAATTTCCTTGGCCGCCGTATTGATGGCTTCGGTGGAATCCTTGATGCGCCCCACCACTTCGCGCAGCCGCTCCACCGTGGTGTTGGCGTCGCTCTTGAGCTGCCCGAAGGTGCCGGCATATTCGGCTTCGATCTTTTCCGACAGCACCCCGCGCGCGATCGCGTTGAGTACCCGCCCCACGTCCTGCAGGCCGCTCGATACCACGTCCACCAGCCGGTTGATCCCTTCCGCCTGGGTGCGCATGAATCCTTGCTTGTCGGCCAGGTCGATGCGGCGCGAAAAGTCGCCGCCGCCTGCCGCGCTCAACAGTTCGGACAGTTCGTTTTCTATGGCCGCCTCGGCGGTACGTTCCACCCATTCGACCACGCTGCCCAGCGCTGCGCCGTCGGTACCGGTCACGCCGGTCGCGGCAAGGGAAAAAATATGTCCACCGAGTTCGATTTCAGTACGTCCGCCGCCGGCCAGGCGCGCCAGCAGCGATCGCGTATCGGCAGCGCCGCGGCCGAAGTCATCGAAGCGCATGCCGGACAGTGCGTGCGCGTCGAAGCCCGGCAATACCTTGCGCAAATCCGCTTGGGCGGCCGCAAACATGGCGGTCACGGCCTCGTTGGCATAGGCGAGCTTGCCATCGGTACCGACCAGCATGACGTTGGCCGAAGCTTTGTCGAGTGCCTTGCGTATGCGCAGATTTTCCTCCGCGCTGGCGCGTGCCGCCTCCAGACTGGATTTGAGATCGCGCTGCATGGCCGCGAGGGCCGCCATCATGGCGCCGATTTCGTCGGCGCCGCCGGCAGCGATGGGGCGATCCAGATTGCCTTTGGCAACTTCGCGCAGGGCGTCCGACGCGTGCTCGACGCGGCCGGCAATGGAGCGCGCCACCCGGCGCGTCGCGATCGCCGCCAACAATAGCGCCAGCGCCAGCGCCACGGCCGCGGTGACCAGCGCGGTTTGGCGGGTGCCCGCGAGCGCCGATTCGGCCTCGTCCAGGCTGCTGCGCACGCGTTGCGACAGTGCCGTCAGGGCGGCCTGGTAGTCGCGTATGGCATTGCCCAGGTCCTGATCGAGAGATTTGCGCGCCTCGTCCAGCTTGCCGCTCTTGAGCAGTTTGATGGCCTGCCCGCGCGCCTCGATGAAGCGCGTGCGGGCGGCTCGGGCACGTGCGTACAGTTCCGCTTCCGGTGCCGGCGCCTTGAACAGTTCGTCCAGGGATTTGACCAGTTCGGCATTGGCCTTGCGATTGGCGTCAATTTTCGCCACGCCGGCGTCGATGTGCGCGGCATCCGGCGCGAGGAACATTTCCAGCACCAGTTGCATGTTTTCGCGGCCGTTGGCGGCCATTGCGGCGACCTGTTCGCCGGCTTTCACCTGGCGCGCCATGACGCCTTCGAAATCGCGCACGGCGCCGAGCAATCCGAACAGTGCCACGGCACTGCCGGCAACTGCGATGGCCACGATGGCGGCAACGTTTATGCCTAGCCTGGTTGCAAGTTTCACTTTCCTGCCCCGCTATTGGGATATCAAGGAGGGACGCGTGCGGCGCGCCGGCCGCACGCGCGCGGCGGGCTTTTAGTGCACCGGTTCGTCGACCAGCGCCATGTCGGGCGACAGCATGAGCTTTTCGATATCGACCACGATGAGCATGCGTTCATCCAGCGTGCCCAGGCCGACGATGTAGCGGGTATCCACCTGCGAGGCGAAATCGGGCGCCGGACGCACTTGCGCAGCCGTCAGCGCGATCACGTCGGACACGCTGTCGACCACCACGCCGACCACGCGCTTGCCCACGTTCAGAATGATGGTGACCGTGAACGGCGTGTATTCCACGCGGCCCACGCGGAATTTGATGCGCAGATCCACCACCGGCACGATGATGCCGCGCAGATTGATTACGCCCTTGATGAAATCCGGCGCGTTGGCGATCGTCGTCACGGCATCGTAGCCACGGATTTCCTGCACCTTCAAAATGTCGATGGCGTATTCTTCGGCGCCCAGGCGGAAGGTCAGGTATTCCTGGGCATAGCCGGCGTCTTCGGCGCTGTCGTTACGCGCGGCTTGAACTTCTAGGGCGTGCTGCATGTGGTTTCTCCATGGACCGGACCCTGGTTTTAACGGCCGCCCGGGCGCGGTCTTGAGCCCCGCAACGGCAAGCCTGGACGGGGATTCGGGAGGGGCGCGGCGGTACCGGCCGCGCCAATGAAGACGGCCGGCACCCAGGCCGGCCGTGCGCGGGTGAGGTGTGCCGGCTATGCCGCCGCGAGCAGGCGCCGCGAGCGCCCGACCAGGCCCAGCACATCCAGGATGAGGCCGACGTGACCGTCGCCCATGATGGTGGCACCGGCGATGCCGGCCACGCGCCGGTAATTGGCTTCCAGGCTTTTGATGACCACCTGGTGCTGGCCCACCAGGGTGTCCACGAATAGCGCGGCTTTGGTGCCGTCCGCTTCCAGCACGACCATGATGCCCTGTTCGAACTGTTCGACATGGCCGGGCACGTTGAACACTTCGTGCAGGGCCACCACGGGCAGGTATTCGCCGCGCACCTGGATCAGGCGTTCCACGCCGGAAATGCTTTTCATCATGTTGCGCCGCGGCTGCAGCGATTCCACGACGTAGTTGAGCGGAATGATGTAGGTTTCCTTGCCCACCGCCACCGACATGCCGTCCAGTATGGCCAGCGTGAGCGGCAGCCGCACCGTCATGCGGGTTCCGACTCCGGTGACGGATTCGATATCGACGCGCCCGCCCAGTGCGGCGATGTTCTTTTTCACGACGTCCATGCCGACGCCGCGCCCCGACACTTCGGTAACCTTGTCGGCCGTGGAAAATCCGGCTTCGAATATGAGCCCCCACACTTCGTGGTCGG
>JAEUNN010000103.1 GCA_016791085.1 Rhodocyclaceae bacterium
TCCAGACCTTCAACCGGTCCTCCTGCCCCGTCTCTTTCATCATTTTCAGGAACAGCAGGTAGGTGAGCTCGCTCAGGTACTGGTGGTAGGTAACGCCGTCATCGCGCAGCACGTGGCAAAGCGACCAGAGCTTGGCGCCGATGTCGAGTGCAGCAGTGTGGTTGGACATGGGTAGGGTTTCGAGAAAGGTCAGCGGGTGGCAGTTTCGGGCGGCAAGGTCCACAGCGCGTCGTTGAAGGCATCGAGCACAGGCTGGAGTTGGCCGTTGAACACCTTGTCCAGCCGGTTGAAGCCGCCGCCTTCGCGCTTGAAGATCAAGTCGGGGTCGTCGATGGCGGAGCGGTCCACCAGCACGTTGGCCTTGGTCTGCGCCGCAATGCGCTTGAGCCAGTCGCGCTGCGGTGTGCTCCAGGGTTTGCCTGCGGGCGGATGCGCCAGCAGATGCTGAAGAGCCCGCTCGACGCGCTCGGCATAGGATACCAGCGCGTCGCCGATGGCCGCCTGGCGGATGTAGCCCACGATGCGCGCCGCGATGTCCTGATTGGTCAGCTCGCGCCAGGCCGAGGCGAGCTTGGTTTCGGTGTAGCCGGCCCGGTCCAGAGCCAGGACCAGTTCGCGCAGCTGGGCGCGCGTCAGCTCGCGGGGCCGTGTCAGCACGGTCACCAGGGCCGGGATCTGGTTGCCCTGCGTCTTGATGAACTCGCTGAAGGCGCGGATGTAGTCATCGGGCTTCTTGCCTTTGCCGTAGCCGGGCTCGGCACGGTCGAAGGCATCGGCGTGCTCTGACACGAACATCTCGCGCTCGGGGCCTTCGCTGCGGCGGTCGAGCAGTTCGCCCAGGTCGGGGTTCTGGATGAACCAGGCCGCCACTTCGGCCAGCGGCATGGCCTTGAGCTTCTGGACGAAGGCCTGCACCGGCATGCCCGCCTTGGCCTCGAAGTCCTGCCGGTTCGTGTCGCTCAGGTGGCGCTTCTTGGCCTGCAGCTTGGCCAGGAACTGGTCGCGCGCCAGTTCGGCGGCCGATTCATCCTTCAGCGTGGCCAGTTCCTGCGCCAGCTGGGTGAAGTTGATCTTCGGGTTCACGACCACGGGCTTCATGGCGGTCATGTCGCCAATGGCTTCGAAGATGCG
>JAEUNN010000118.1 GCA_016791085.1 Rhodocyclaceae bacterium
TGGGCCGGCAATACACGCCCGTGGTTCTGACGGCATACACGAATGTGCCGTCGGCGCCGCGATTGCGCGCGAGCACGTCGGCCCAGCGCGGGTCTTCCAGAACGGCCCGGGCACGCTCCTGGCCGTGCGGCGTCTTGGCGGTTTTCATCGCGATATCCTCGCTGGGTGCTTGCAAAGTGCAGGGTTCAACCTACATTCCTCAGTTGGACGCGCCCGAGGGTGCGTAGCGGGTCTCACCCACATGGTGCGCTTGAGAAGTTCTCGGAAATTGCACTCTTTCAGCCGTTTATCGAAGCTTCGTAGCGGTGAACTGCGGAATGCAGGTTCAACAGTGTCACGAGGGATGCGCGCGGGCACGGCGGCGGACAGGCCTGGCGTTCGACCTGCCCGGTACACTCCGCTCAATCCAGCCGGCGCACAAGGCGCACGGCTGTCTGACGCGTGCCCGGCTCAGCCGGGATGAGCGACACCAGCATATGCGCGCGCGGGCACATGCGTCACTCCGCGGCTTGCGCTTGAATTGCCCATGCGGTCCGCGCGCATGCCCTGCCGGACGCGGCCTGGCGGTGCGGGCGCTGCGGCCACCCGGCCCGGTTTTCCGGCGCCTTGCGGCAGGTGTGGGAGCCGGGGCCGCCATACACCCACGCGATGGCAGCGCCGGCACACTTGCCTTGCGTGCGCCTGTCGTCGCCTTGGGCCTGCTCCCGCGCTGCCTGGGTGGCGCGGGCTCTGTAGCATAATGGGCTGAACTGCGCGCCGGTGCGCGCTTTGCGAGGCGGCCGGCAGCGGCCGTGGCGTGATCCGGCCGGCGGGCAGGGCGGGCAAAGGGAGGGTGGCTGTTGCGCTTGGAAGCTGACAGGTGCGCTGCTGGCTTGCGGCACGGCCGCGCGGTTTGCATGCCGCGCCGGGCGCTCGTGCCGTGAGCGGCGCTGCACCCCCGCTGCGCCTGACCCGCCTGGCGGCGCTGTTGCTGGCCGCACAGATCGGTGCATTGGCGCTATTGGGCTATATGCTGCTGCACAAGCACCGCGAACTGCTGGTCGATCTAGCGGTGTCGCGCGCCGCCATTTCGGTCGAAAATCTGCGCGGCGTGGTGAGCAGCGGCTATGCGGCCGGGCTTACGCTGGCGGAAATGGAGGCGGTGGGAAATTTGCTGCCGCGCCTCGTGCGCGCCGACCAGGTGCACGCGGCCGGCGTGGTCGCCATCGACCGCGATGGCGCGCGCGTGCTGTGGCAGGCCGGCGATTTTCCGCACGGCGCGGTGCCGGCCGAGTGGCTGCGCCAGACGCGGCGCAGCGCGGGCGTGTGGTCTTATCAATCCGCGCGCGACGGCATCGTGATGGGCCGGCGCCTTAGTGACCGCAACGACGAGGTGGTCGGCGCCTGCGTCATGTTCATTTCCGCGGCCGACATCGACAGCCAGTCCGCCGCTGCGCGCGGTGCGCTGCTGCCGGTGCTGGGTGCGGCCATGCTGGGCGCCACGCTGTTGCTGCCGCTATTGCTGGGCGTGGCCGTGCGGCTGCGGCGCGGGCGCCTGGCAACCCGCCTGCTCGCCGCCGCGCTGCTGGTCGCGGCCGCTGCGGCGGCCGGCGTGTCGGCGCTGGCGGTGCGGCAATTTACCGCTCACATCGTGCCGGCCGTGAATGCCAAAGCCGAGGTGCTGGCGCAATTCGTGAGCGGGCAGGTGGAGCGCGCGCTGGCCCTGGGCATACCGTTCGACGGCCTGGCCGGCGTGGAGGACTATTTCCGCGATCTGCTCGCGCAGCATCCCGAAGTCGTGCAATTGCGCCTGGATGCGCGCGGCGGCGGGCGCAGTTTCATGGTGGCGCGCGACACCGGCAACGGCATCGTGGCGCTGGCGCAGGTGGGCGGCGCGCACCGCGTGACGGCCGAAATGCGCGTGGTGACCGATGCGCGTCTGGTGGCCGAGCGCGTCTGGGAAATATGGGCCGACATCGCGGTGCTGCTATTGGTGTCGGTGGTGGTATTCAATGAACTGGTCAGCGCCGCGCTGACCGGCGTGCGCGACCCGCAGGCGCCGGCGCCCGCCGATGCCATGCCGCACGAATTGGCGCGGCTGCGCCTGGGCATGTTCCTGCTCATCCTGTCGGAAGAACTGACGCGCTCTTTCCTGCCGCTCACG
>JAEUNN010000125.1 GCA_016791085.1 Rhodocyclaceae bacterium
ATGAACGCGCCCGTTTGAGGCCGGCCGGCATGGCGCGCGCCAAATCCCAATATCAATGCACGCAGTGCGGCGGCCTGCAGCCCAGGTGGGCGGGCCAGTGCCCGCAGTGCATGGCCTGGAACACCCTGGAAGAAACCCGCGCCGAAGCCGCCACCGGCGCATCCCGCCACGCCGGGCTGGCCGCCGCCGGCCGCGTGCAGGCGCTGGCCGAAATTCATGGTCGCGCCGAGCCGCGGCTGCCCAGCGGGCTGGACGAATTCGACCGCGTGCTGGGTGGCGGCCTGGTCGACGGCGGCGTGCTGCTGTTGGGCGGCGACCCCGGCATAGGCAAATCCACCCTGTTGTTGCAGGCGCTCTGCCGGCTCGCCGCGCAAGGCACGGTGTGCCTGTATGTGAGCGGTGAAGAATCCGCCGAACAGGTGGCGCTGCGCGCGCGCCGCCTGCAGCTCGAACCCGGCAAACTGCAGCTGCTGCCGGAAATCAACCTGGAAAAAATCGTCGCGGCGATCGCCACGGTGAAGCCGCGCGTGGTGGTGATCGATTCCATCCAGACCCTCTATTCGTCTGAACTGGCTTCGGCGCCGGGTTCCGTGTCGCAGGTGCGCGAGTGCGCCGCGCAACTGACGCGGGTGGCCAAACAGGGCGGCCCGACCGTGGTGCTGGTGGGCCACGTGACCAAAGAAGGCACGCTGGCCGGTCCGCGCGTGCTCGAGCACATGGTCGATACCGTGCTGTATTTCGAAGGCGAAACCGGCTCCAGCTACCGCCTCATACGCGCCGTGAAAAACCGCTACGGCGCGGTCAATGAGCTGGGCGTGTTCGCCATGACCGAGCGCGGCCTCAAGGGCGTGTCCAACCCGTCCGCGCTATTTCTGTCGCAGCACGCCCAGCCCGTGCCGGGTTCCTGCATCGCCGTGACGCAGGAAGGTACGCGCCCGCTGCTGGTGGAAATCCAGGCGCTGGCCGACACGGCCTCCATGCCCACGCCGCGGCGCCTCTGCGTGGGCCTGGACGCGAACCGTCTGGCCATGTTGCTGGCCGTGCTGCATCGCCATGCCGGCGTGATGTGCAGCGACCAGGACGTGTTCCTGAATGCCGTCGGCGGCGTGCGCATAGGCGAACCGGCGGCCGATCTGGCGGTGTTGCTGGCCGTGGTGTCCTCGCTGCGCAACCGTCCGCTCGATGCAAAACTGGTGGTGTTCGGCGAAATCGGCCTGGCCGGCGAAGTGCGGCCGGCGCCGCGCGGGCAGGAGCGCCTGCGCGAAGCCGCCCGGCTGGGCTTTACCCATGCGCTCATTCCGCGCGCCAATGCGCCGCGCCAGGCCTGGGACGGCATACGCCTGCTGGCCGTGGACCGCGTCGAACAGGCGCTGGAGGCGGCCTGGCAATGATGTGCCAAGGAAAATCAGCGTGTTTGCCGATCTGAAGCTGGGGCTGCGCCTGTTGCTGCGCGACTGGCGCGCCGGCGAACTCGGTTTGCTGGCCTGGGCCGTGGTACTGGCCGTGGCCGCGGTGGCCAGCGTGGATTTTTTTACCGACCGCGTGCGCCTGTCGGTCACGCGCGATGCCAACCAGCTCATGGGCGGCGATCTGCTGTTGGTGGCCGACCACCCGTGGGCGCCGGATTACCTGTCGCGGGCGCGCGAACTGGGCCTGGAAGTGGCGCAAAGCTATACCTTCACGAGCATGGCGGCGAGCGCGGCGGGCGCCCAGCTCACCGGCGTCAAGGCCGTCGGGGCGGGCTATCCGCTGCGCGGCAAGTTGCGCCTCGCGCCGGCGCCTTATGCGCCGGATGCCGAACAACGCGCCGGCCCGGCGCCCGGCACGGTTTGGCTGGACGAGCGGCTGACGAATTTGCTGCAGGCTAAACCGGGCGAGCGCATCAAACTTGGACGCGCGCAGTTGACGGTGGGCGGCGTGCTGACCTTCGAATCCGATCGCGGCGCGAGCTTTTTCAGTTTTGCCCCGCGCCTCATGCTCAATGCGGCGGATTTGCCGGCCACGGCCCTGATCCAGGAAGGCAGCCGGGTGTCCTACAAACTGCACCTGGCCGGCGGCGCGCGCGCCCTGTCCGCCTATCAGGCCTGGGCGGGACCGCGTCTGGGGCGCGGCGAGCGCATCGAAGACGCGTCCAGCGCCCAGCCCGAGGTGCGCGGCGCGATAGACCGCGCGCAGCGCATGTTGCGGCTTGCCGCGATGCTGGCCGTGGTGCTGGCGGCCGTGGCCATCGGTCTGGCGGCGCGGCGCTTCGTCGAACGCCACCTCGACGGCTGCGCGGTGATGCGCTGCCTGGGCGCCACGCAGGGGCGCATCAGCCGCCTGCTGGCGGTCGAATTCGCCGCTTTCGGCGTGCTCGCCACGGCCGCCGGGGCGCTCGCCGGTTACGCCATCCATTTTGGCGCCGCGGCATTGCTGGCCGGCGCGCTCAACGTGGAACTGCCGCCACCTTCGGCGGCCCCCTGGTTCGAGGCCTGCGGCGTGGGCGTGGTGCTGCTGGCCGGCTTCATCCTCCCGCCGCTCGCGCAATTGCGGCGCGTACCGACCTTGCGCGTGTTGCGGCGCGAATTCGGTGCCGCGCGCAAGCTCGCCTGGGCCGGCTATGCGGCCGGTGCGGCGCTGCTCGCAGGCCTGTTGTTCGTACTCGCGGATGACTGGAAACTGGGCGCCGCCGTGGCGGGCGGGTTTGTTGCGGCGGCGGCCTTGTATGCGGCCGCCGGCTGGCTGCTGTTGTGGCTGGTCGCGCGTGCCCGGGGCGGCGCCAGCGGCTGGCGCCTGGGCTTGGCCAACCTGCGCCGGCGCGGTGCCGGCACGGTGGTGCAACTGGCGGCGCTGGGTCTGGCATTTACGGCCCTGCTCATGCTGGGCGTCACGCGCGGCGATTTGCTGTCGGCCTGGCGCGCGCGCGTGCCGCCGGATGCGCCCAACCGCTATCTGATCAACATTCAGCCCGACCAGCTCGAGGCCGTGGCGCATGGCTTCCGCGCCGCCGGTCTGGAGGTGCCGCATATCGAGCCCATGGTGCGCGGACGTCTGGTGGCCGTGGACGGGCGTCCCGTGGCGGCTGCGGATTACGCGGGCGAGCGCGCGCAGCGCCTGGTCGAGCGCGAATTCAATCTGTCCTGGACCGATAGTCTGCCGCAGGGTAACCGCGTGGTGGCGGGGCGATGGTTCGGCGCGGGCGCGGCGCCCGAGGAATTTTCCGTGGAGCGCGGCCTGGCCGAAACTTTGGGGCTGAAGCTCGGGCAGAGGTTGCGTTTCGATGTCGCCGGCAACACCGTCGAAGGTCTGGTCACGAGCTTGCGCGCGCTGGAGTGGGATTCCATGCGCGTGAATTTTTTCGTGATCGGCACGCCGGCCCTGCTGGCCGGCCAGCCCGCCAGCTATATCACGGCGTTCCGCCTGCCGGCCGGCCGCGACGACGCCGTGAACGCCCTGGTGCGGGAATTTCCCAATCTGACTTTCATCGATGTGAGCGCCGTGTTGCGCCAGATCGAAGCCCTGCTGGACCAGCTCGCGCTGGGCGTACAGGCCCTGTTTCTGTTTGCACTGGCGGCCGGTGTGCTGGTGCTGGTCGCCGCGATTCAGGCCACGCGCGACGAGCGCGCTTTCGAAATGGCGCTGCTGCGGGCGCTGGGAGCGCGCAACCGGCAATTGCGCGGTGCGCTGATATCGGAATTTGCGCTATTGGGCGCGCTCGCCGCCTTGCTGGGTGCTGCCGGGGCCGCGCTGGTGGGTTGGGCGGTCGCGCATTTCGCCCTGCAATTGCCGTATAGCGCCAGCCTCATCAAGCTGGCGCTGGGCGCTGCGGCCGGCAGCCTGTTGGTGCTGGCGGCCGGCTGGGCCGGCGTGCGCGGGGTGCTCGGCACCGCGCCGCTGGCGGCTTTGCGCGCGGGGGCTTGAACGCGCGCGGTTGAACCCTCGCCGGTTCAGAGCACCTGCGGCCAGCTCAGGTCGCCGCACAGCACGTGCACCTGGCCGTGCAACGTGAATGACTGCGAAACCGTCACGCAAAGTTGTCCGGAAGCGATGGACAGGTAGGGCCGCGATACCTGCAGTTTGCCCACCTGGTCCAGCGCGCGGCGGAAATACGGCCGGCGCGACCAGCGTCCTTCGGCATGTGCGTTGAGCGAATGGAAACTGCCGGCGCTGCGCGGCGCAAGGTGCGCCGCGGGCAGGTTGGTGCCGACCTGCCAGCCCTGGTCGTCCAGCAGATAACAATGTTCCGCGCGCGGCAGGCGCAGGAAGGCGGCGCAGGCGCCGGGCATGGGCATGCCGGCAACGATGGCATCGACGGCATCCGTGATGGCGGCCTGGTAAGGCGCCACCAGGTCGCGGTAGCGCCGCATGTTTTCGGTCTGTTCGACGCGGCACTTGTCCCATAGCGCGTCTATGGCCGGGCTTACGCAACGCGTATCCACGGGGTCGGCCTGCGGCATGGCGAAATAATAGCCCTGCACGAAATCGATATCCGAATCCATGGCCAGCAGTGCCTGCTGGGGCGTTTCGACGCCTTCGAGCAGTACCAGCGAACCGGCTTCGTGTATCAGCGACACGATGCGCGGCAGCAGGCGGCGCGCCTGACCGTCCTCGGCAGCCTTTTTCGCGAATGAGCGGTCGAGCTTCACGATTTCCGGCTGCATGGTCCAGATGCGGTCGAAATTCGAGTGGCCCGCGCCAAAGTCGTCCAGGGCGATCAGGCAGCCGCGCGCGCGCAGCAGATCCACGGTCTGGGCGAAGCCGTCGTGGTCCGCCACGGCGTCTTCCATGACCTCGATCACGATGCGGCGCGGGTCCATGCCGCCTTCTATGGAAAGTTCGGGCAGGAAATCGCCAAAATCGGGTTCCGGGCCGCGCCGGAATACCTCGGGGTGTACATTCAGGAACAGCCAGCCGTCGCGCCGGCCGTGCAGTTCGTGGTTCTGCACGTGCAGGAAGCGGCACAACTGGTCTATGAATTTGAGCGACGCGAAATCGCGCGCGGAGCCGATGACCCGGCCCGGCGAGACGGGAAACCCGTCTTCATCGAAAGTGCGCAACAAACCTTCGTGGCCGATTGCGCGGCAGTGGGAAAGGCTGAAAATCGGCTGGAAGTGGCTGGTGAGCCGCCACTGACCATAGGCGGCGAACACGCCGTCCTGGCTATTCACAATGTCGGCGCTCAATTCGGGCCGTATCTGCGCATCTGGCATCATGGTGTCGGGGGTGGTTGCAATTGTGGCGGGCAGCTATCCCGCACCACCTTGTTACGGCATTTGCGCAGCCGGGTTTAGGCACCGGCCCTATCAAGTTTTGCCGGGCCTTGCCGAAGATCAAACACCCCGTTCTTCACCCGTGCCCGCAAAACCATGAATCAGCTCGCTGCTCCCGGATTACCGGCCGCCACGGACACCGGCGATTTCGTCAATCAGATTGCAGCCCGCGCGGCAGGGTTGGGCCGCGAAATGGCGGCGATATTTGGCGCACTGGACGATGTGACCAAAGTTTCGCGGCGGCAAGGGGAAACCTTTTCGAAGCTGGAGCAGGACATCGCGCAATTCGCCCGCTCCAACGGCGCCATCGATAGCAGTGCGCGCAATGCCGAACAGGTGGCGCACAAGGCGCGTGACGCCGTGGAAGGCGCGCTGGCTGGCACGCGTACCCTGGCGCAGGCCGTGGAGCGGGTCGAAACCGGCCTGGACGCGGTCATGAAAGTGCTCAAACAGGTGTCCACGGCCGCGGCGGAAATCGAACAGATCGCATTCCAGACCCGCATCGTGGCGTTCAACGCTTCGGTCGAGGCGGTACGCGCGGGCGAGCGCGGGCGCGGCTTCGCGGTGGTGGCCGAGGCGGTCAAGGAACTGGCCCAGAAAGTGCAGGATTCCAGCCAGCAGATCAAGTCGACGGTGATCGAACTGGGCACACGTATCGACCAGCTGGCTTCCGATGCGGATGCCGGCGCCGGCCGCAATGCGGCGGCACAGGCCGTGGATACCGCGATTCATACTTTCCGCACCGCCTTCGGCGAGGTCGAGCAGACCATCCAGGGCATAGCCGGCAGTGCCGCGACGAATAACGCCATCGGCGAGACGGCGCGCGCCGCGGTCGCGGAACTGGCGGGAGAACTCAAGGAATCCGACAAGTCGGTTCAGATCGCCACTTCGCGTGCGGAAGGATTGCTCACGCTGTGCGAAACCATGGTCGAACTGACCGCCCAGTCCGGCATCGTTACCGAGGACATGCCGTATATCGAGCGCGTGGTCGATGCCGCCGAGCGCATAGGCGCGCTGTTCGAGGACGCGCTCGCGCGCGGTGACCTGACCCTGGCGCAAATGTTCGACGAGCATTACCGGCCGGTACCCGGCAGCAATCCGCAGCAGTTCATCACCGACTTCACGGAACTGACCGATCGCCTGCTGCCGCCGCTGCAGGAGCCGCTGCTGGGCATGTCGGACAAGGTGGTGTTCTGCGCCACGGTGGACCGCAACGGCTATCTGCCCACGCACAACCGCAAATTTTCCCGGCCGCAAGGGCGCGATCCGCAGTGGAACATGGCCAATTCGCGCAACCGGCGCATGTTCAACGACCGCACCGGGCTCGCTGCCGGGCGCAACGAAAAGCCCTTCCTGCTGCAGATGTACCGGCGCGACATGGGCAACGGCAATTTCGTGCTCATGAAGGATTTGTCGGCACCGATCTGGGTGCACGGCCGGCACTGGGGCGGGCTGCGTCTGGCCTACTCGTTCTAGCGCGTACTGGCCGGGCCGGTTCCGAAATGCGGTTCCACGTGCGTCATGACCTGGGTGTGCGGCAGCCTCTGGGCGATGCGGCACTCCACCTCGTCGGCCATGTCGTGCGCCTGCACCACATTCCATTGTGGCGGTACGAGCAGATCCACATACACGAAATTCTGTGCGCCGGCGCGCCGCGTGCGCAGGTTGCGCCAGGCCACGCCGTGCCGGGCGTAGCCGTCCAGCACCGCGCGTATGTCCGCCAGCGCCTGGTCGTCCAGCGCGCTATCCATAAGCCCCTGCGCCGAGGCGCGCATGAGCACTGCCGCTTCTTTCACGATGTGCAGGGCGACCATCATGGCGATGAGGGGATCCAGCCACAGCCAGCCGGTCAGCCCAACCAGCAATACGCCGGCCACCACGCCCACCGAGGTCCACACGTCGGTCATGAGGTGGCGCGAGTCGGCATGGAGCGAAATCGAATTGAAGCGTTTGGCCGCCTGCGCGAGCTGGCGCGCCACGCCGAAATTGACCAGCGTGCTGGCCGCCGAAAACGCCAGGCCCAGGCCAAGCTCTTCCAGCGCTTGCGGATGCAGCAGGCGCAATGCCGACGAATAGAAAATCGCCACGGCGGCGCCCAGGATCAATATGCCCTCGAAGCCGCTGGAAAAGTACTCGGCCTTGCCGTGGCCGAGCGGATGGTCGGCATCGGGCGGGCGCCGCGCCACGGCGACCATCCACAGGCCGAACAACGCGCCGGCCAGATTCACGAAAGATTCCATGGCGTCGGACAGCAGGCCCATGGAGCCGGTAAGCCACCAGGCGGTGGCTTTGGTCACGATCGTGAACAGCGCGGCGGCGCTGGATATCTGGAAATAATGGTGAGCCTGGAGTTGGTTCATGTTACGCGCGCCTTGCCTGGGCGCGCCGGTCCTGGTGCGGCTGGGGGTAGTGTGCAATTCGCCATACGGCCTTCATGCGCTCCGATATTCCGGCGCAACGGCGCACGGCGCGCGCGCCGGCCTGCAGCGCCGCCGCGCATGTTAGCGCGGAACGGCCCGCCGCAGCCGGGTATCGCCCGCGGCATACGCACACGCCGCCGCCGCACGCGCCGGGCGCTTTTCAAACTAACGGCACGGCGCGACATTCTGTATAGTCGTGCGGCTGCATAGCGCAGCAGGCATATCGTCATCCCCAACCGCAATACGGAGGAAAAGCTTGTGGAACGGAAAACATTCTGGATTTTACCGGCCGCATTGTTTGCAGTGACCGCCTGGGCCGAGGCGCCGCATTGGTCGTATTCGAAATCGGGCGGTGCCGAGCACTGGGGCGAACTGCACGGCGCAGAAACGTGCAAGCTCGGCAAGGAACAGTCGCCCATAGACATACGCAAGACCACGGCGGCCAAGCTCGACCCGATACCGTTCGCCTACACTCCGGCCAAGGGAGAAGTCGTGAATAACGGCCACACGGTACAAGTCAATCTCGAAGGCGCGGGCGGCATCACGCTGGAAGGAAGTGAATACCGGCTGCTGCAGTTCCATTTCCACACCCCCAGCGAAGAGCGCATAAACGGCAAGGCCAGCGCCCTGGTGGCCCACCTCGTACATAAAAA
>JAEUNN010000151.1 GCA_016791085.1 Rhodocyclaceae bacterium
ACCGCGATTTTTCCTTCGCGGGGCTCACCACGCGCCTCGGCGTGTACGGTGAGCGCAAGACAAACTAAGGCCGAAACTACCATGACGGGGCTCCTGCTCAGGCCGTTAATCGTTCGCAACGCCTGCTTCGAAAACCTGGCGCTGCGTCGTATTGACTGGTCTTTCCTTGCTTTTTCCTCCTGACCAAGCGGGTCACGGCAGGCCGCGGAACGGGCCGCGGCCGGTCAAAACTTCCAGGCGCGTACCTCCCGGTGGGGAGTTTGCCTGGCAACGATTAGGCAGTTCGCGTCGCGTATGTTGCGGTGCACGACTGAACACAAGCCTGCGCCGAACCTACAGCAGCCCGGCGTTTGCACTTGAAACTGCTATATGGCGGCGGCGGATAAGCAAATCCGGAGCCGCCAAATTTACGGACAGGTGACCACCTGTAGCGCAACTGTACCACGGGCTTTTTCGCAATGCAAGCGTTTCGACCAACAAAACAACAGTTTAGCTGGCAGACCATGCCGGGATTAGTTGGTTGGCATAAATCGGGGGGCGTTCCGCGGGATCCGGCTTGCCGGTATGGGATGTTTCGACCGCGTCGATCAAGCCGGCACAGGGCGTTCCGGCCGATTATGCCAAAAGAGTTTTTGATGCGCTGCACAAGGGTTTGTGCGGCGCTGGCCGGGCTTAATGCTGCATGCTTCGGCCGCGCACTGGCGATCAACCGATACCGGCTCACCCAATTTGCACAACTTGACGCACACGACTCCGGTTAGCCCGGCTACGCACCCGATGGCACGACGTGCGCGCCGCCTGCCGTCCTTGCTTCCTTTGCAGGGAGCGTCCATGCGCGTCGTCGCGCCTGGCCAGACAACGCGCCGGCCGCACCCTCGGGTGCGTACTACTGAGGAATGCAGGTTAATCCGCCGGCACGGCGTCGGCCGGCGCAAGCCAGGGCCGCCCGAGGTCTTCGGCCAGTCCGGCGTGGGTGATTTGTCCGGCGTGTATCTGCAGGCCGTCGGCCAGACCCGGGTCGGCGCGCAATGCTGCGCCCAGGCCGCGGTCGGCAAGTTCCATCACATACGGCAGCACGGCCTGCGCCAGCGCCAGCGTGGCGGTGCGCGCGCAGGCCGCCGGCATGTTGGTGACGCAGTAATGCAGCACGCCG
>JAEUNN010000161.1 GCA_016791085.1 Rhodocyclaceae bacterium
CCTGCATTGATGGTTACGGTACGCGCGCTCGTGAACGTGCTGCCGAAGGTGACAGCCGAGGTGCCGCTTAGGGCGAGGTTGTCTATCGTCGAGGCGCCATTGATGCCGGTCGTGCCGCCACTCAGGCTTGCGCTGGCAGCAAAGGCCGCGCCGGTGCTCTGGCTCAAGCTGCCGGCGCTTTGGGTCAGCTGGTTCAGCGTGGTCGCACCCGCGATCGTCAGCGCGCCGCCGGTTTGGCTGAGCGTGCCGGTGCTGCTGAGCCCGCCGTCCAGGCGGGTGTCGCCGCCGGTTATCGTGAGGTCCGCCAGCGTGGCGGCGCCGGTTGCCGTCAGGTTGCCGGCGTTTACGCTTACGGTGTTGGCACTGGTAAGCGTGCTGCCGAAGGTGGCGGCCGCGGTGCCGCTGACCGTCAGGTCGTTTATCGTCGCGGCACCGCTGATGTTGGTCGTGCCGCCACTCAGGCTTGCCGTAGCGGCAGAGAACGCGCCGGCGCTTTGGCTCAAGCTGCCGGCGCTTTGGGTCAGCTGGTTCAGCGTGCTTGCACCGGCTATCGCCAGGGCGCCGCCCGTTTGGTTGAGCGTGCCGGTGCTGGTCAGGCCACCGCTCAGGTGGGCGTCGCCACCGGCTATCGTGAGGTTCGCGAGGGTAGCGGCGCCGGTCGCGGTCAAGCTGCCGGCGGTTTCGGTGTTGGTGCTTGCGAGCGTGCTGCCGAAGGTGACGGCCGAGTTGCCGCTTACCGTCAGGCTGTCTATTGTCGCGGCGCCGCTGATGCTGGCCGTGCCGCCACTTAAGCTTGCGCTGTTGGCGTTGAAGCTGCCGCCGCTTTGCGTCAGGCTGCCGCTGGTTTGGGTTAGTTGGTCCAGGGCGCTCGGTCCGCTCAGGGTCAGGTTGCCGCCCGCCAGTTGTACGCTGCCGCTGCGCGTCGCGCCGCCGTTCAGGCCGCCCAGGCGCAGGCTGCCGCCGACTATGCGTACGGTTTCCGTGAGGTTCAGGTCCTGCGCCGCGCGCTCGCTGTTCAGCGTCACGACCGGGTTGGCGCTGCCGCGGTCTATCGCCACGCTGTCGATCGCGGTCGGGACGCTGCCTCCGCTCCAGTTGGCCGCGTCTTCCCAGTTGCCGCTGGCGTCGGTGATCCAGCGTTTGATCAGGTCGATCAGGTTCAGGCTGAAGCTTTGCCCGGCATAG
>JAEUNN010000799.1 GCA_016791085.1 Rhodocyclaceae bacterium
CTGGGCGGCTATGCCGAGGTGTTCCAGCGCAACGTGATGGCCTCCGGCGTGATCCCGCAAATATCGCTCATCATGGGGCCCTGCGCGGGCGGCGCCGTGTATAGCCCGGCCATGACCGATTTCATTTTCATGGTCAAGGACAGTTCCTACATGTTCGTGACCGGCCCGGAAGTGGTCAAAACCGTGACGCACGAAGAAGTCACGGCCGAACAGCTGGGCGGCGCCATTACGCATTCCTCGAAAAGCGGCGTGTCCGACCTGGCGTTCGAGAACGACGTCGAAGCGCTCTACATGACGCGCCGACTGTTCAACTATCTGCCGCTGTCCAACCGCGAAAAGGCTCCCGTGCGGCCGTCCACCGACCCGGCCGACCGCAGCGAACGTTCGCTCGACACGCTGGTGCCGGACAACGCCAACAAGCCTTACGACATGAAGGAGCTCATCAGCAAGATTGTCGATGACGGCGACTTTTTCGAGCTGCAGCCCGACTACGCCAAGAACATCATCATTGGCTTCGCGCGCATGGAAGGCCAGACCGTGGGCATCGTGGCCAACCAGCCGCTGGTGCTGGCGGGCTGCCTGGACATCAAAAGTTCCATCAAGGCGGCGCGCTTCGTGCGTTTTTGCGACGCCTTCCAGATACCGCTCATCACTTTCGTCGACGTGCCGGGCTTCATGCCGGGCACCGCGCAGGAATACGGCGGCATCATCAAGCACGGCGCCAAGCTGCTCTACGCCTATGCCGAATGCACGGTGCCCAAGGTTACGGTAATTACGCGCAAGGCCTATGGCGGCGCCTATGACGTGATGAGCTCCAAGCACCTGCGCGGCGACGTGAATTTTGCCTGGCCGTCCGCGGAAATTGCCGTGATGGGCCCGAAAGGCGCGGTGGAAATCATTTTCCGCGAGGAAAAGAACGACCCGGAAAAAATCGCCCTGCGCGAGCGCGAATACAAGGAAAAGTTCGCCAACCCGTTCATCGCCGGCCACCGCGGCTTTATCGATGACGTGATCCAGCCGCACGAAACGCGCAAGCGGGTGTGCCGGTCGCTCGCCATGCTCAAGGATAAAAAGCTCGAAAACCCCTGGCGCAAGCACGGCAATATTCCACTCTGACACACCGGCCAGCGAAGAACGGGAAACGCAAAATGTTCGACAAAATCCTGATTGCCAATCGCGGCGAAATTGCTTGCCGCGTCATCAAGACCGCCCGCCGGATGGGCATAAAAACCGTGGCGGTGTACTCCGAAGCCGACCGCGACGCCATGCACGTCGATATGGCCGACGAAGCCGTATGCATAGGCCCGCCGCCGTCCAAAGAATCTTATCTGGTCATGGACAAGATTATCGCGGCCTGCAAACAGACCGGCGCGCAGGCCGTGCATCCGGGTTATGGCTTCCTGTCCGAAAACCAGGAATTTTCGCGCCGCCTGGAAAGCGAGGGCATCGCCTTCATCGGCCCCAAGCACTATTCCGTGGCCGCCATGGGCGACAAGATCGCCTCCAAGAAGCTCGCGCTCGAAGCCAAGGTCAATACCATTCCGGGTTATAACGAGGCCATAGATTCGCCCGACCATGCCGTCGAAATCGCGCGCGGCATCGGTTATCCGGTCATGATCAAAGCCAGCGCGGGCGGCGGGGGCAAGGGCCTGCGCGTGGCTTTCAACGACCGCGAAGCGCATGAAGGCTTCGCGTCCTGCCGTACCGAAGCGCTCAATGCCTTCGGCGACGACCGCGTGTTCATCGAGAAATTCGTCGAAGAACCGCGCCACATCGAAATCCAGGTGCTGGGCGACGGCCACGGCAACGTGGTGTATCTGTGGGAGCGCGAATGCTCGATTCAGCGCCGCCACCAGAAGGTGCTCGAAGAAGCGCCTTCGCCCTTCCTGGACGCGGCGACGCGCAAGGCGATGGGCGAACAGGCCTGCGCGCTGGCGCGCGCGGTCAGGTACCAGAGCGCCGGCACGGTGGAATTCGTGGTCGACAAGGACCGCAATTTCTACTTCCTGGAAATGAATACGCGCCTGCAGGTGGAGCACCCGGTAACCGAAATGATTACCGGCCTCGATCTGGTCGAACAAATGATACGCGTGGCGGCCGGCGAGAAGCTCAGTTTCGGTCAGAACGACATCAGCCTGAACGGCTGGGCCATGGAAGCGCGCATCTGCGCGGAAGATCCGTTCCGCAATTTCCTGCCGTCGATAGGGCGTCTGGTGCGCTTCATTCCGCCGCCGGAAGTGGCCGGCAAGGTGCGCGTGGATA
Source organism: Rhodocyclaceae bacterium (assembly GCA_016791085.1). GTDB lineage: Bacteria > Pseudomonadota > Gammaproteobacteria > Burkholderiales > Rhodocyclaceae > JAEUNM01. The sequence continues at coordinate 2,263 of JAEUNN010000799.1, forward strand.
CCGGCGTGTTCGAAGGCGGCGAAGTGTCGATGTATTACGACTCGATGATCGCCAAGGTGATCGCGCACGGCGCAACGCGCGACGACGCCATCGCCGGCCTGCGCGAAGCGCTCAATGGCTTTGCCATACGCGGCGTGTCGCAGAACATCAGTTTCGTGTCGGCGGTGCTGGCGCATCCGCGCTTTCAGTCCGGCAAATTCACGACCGCCTTCATCGCCGAGGAATACCCCAAGGGGTTCGACGCGTCCATGGTGCCGCACGATGCGCCGGAACTGCTCATCGCGGTGGCGGGATCGGTGCATTACCGTTACCTCAAGCGCAATTCCGGCATCGTGGGCCAGTTGCCGGGCCTGGAGTTCAAGATACTCAAGCACTACGTGCTGCTCATGAACGACCAGGAATACGACATCCAGGTGCGCGACGTGCCGGGCGGCCATGTAGTCACCCTGAACGGCCGCGAATATGACGTGCGGGCAGAATGGCGCTTCTACAACCCGGTATTCCGCGGCACCGTCAATGGGCGCGAAGTGATCATGCAGGTCGAGCGCGTGGGGCCGCGCTACCGCCTCACGCACTGGGGTCTGCAGGTCGATCTCGAGGTGGTGAGCCGGCGCGCCGCCGACCTCATGAAACTGATGCCGAAAAAGCTGCCGCCCGATCTGTCGAAATTCCTTTTGTCACCCATGCCGGGCCTGCTGACCCAGCTCGCCGTCAAACCCGGCCAGGAAGTAAAGGCCGGCGAAAAACTGGCAGCCATCGAAGCCATGAAAATGGAAAACGTGCTGAAAGCCGAACAGGATTGCGTCGTAGCGGAAGTGCTTGCCAATCCGGGGGAGAGCCTGTCGGTAGATCAGCCCATACTAAGGTTCCAGTGACGGGACGGGCCCACGCCCGGCCCTTTCGACGGCCCGCGCAAGCGGGCCGTTTTTTTATTCGCTACAGCCTGCCTTGAGCAGGCCGCATATCCCTGCGCAACATCGGCGCCGCGGCAGTCCCGAATGGCGTCGTCGCCGGGCCGATCGAATCGGCATATCGACACAGGGTCCAGCCCGAGGCGGTGCTTGCGGGCTACGGCCCCCATCCCGGCGCCGGACGGCCGCGGACAGGGCAAATGCTCCATCCTTGCGCCTGGTACGCGGCACTCTACCGGTTCGTGGTCGGGTAGCGCCCGACCACGAACCGGTAGCGGCGCACCTGCGGCTTTTCGGCGGACCCGGCCTCAAGCGGTTGCGCGCCGCGCCGGCTTCCTGCGCATCCGCAGGCCGAAATTCGCTCCGTTTGACCGTCTTTGCGGCCTCGCCGGCGGCGTCATAAGGGATTTCTACATTGACAGACATATTTGAGCAAATTAATATTTAAGAAATGCTTCGCGGGCCGAATGCTTGGTTCTGCTCCTGAGCGATCCTGCTAAGGCCGGCGTTCAAGGCGTAAACGCGGGGCGCTGCCACAGGCCCGGAATTTGCCAGGCTCACTGAGCGCGTAGCCGCGTTGCGGCCGACGTGCAAAGCTCGCGCCGTGTCCAAAGTACGAGCGTTTGCGCGCTTGGGTGCATTGCGGGCGTACCGAAACCCAGTCCGGTGCTGCGGGCGCAGTTAGCGCTTTTGCACTATTACAGCCCCAGCCGTTTTCCGGACCCGCTCGAAATCGAGGGGTTGGCGCGAGCGGCACGAGGACGCGAGCCGCCTGCCGCGCATGTTTCCTGCCGACCCGGCTGCCGCTGACGGGCCGGCCGCGCGACGCGTCACAGGCAATGCTGCGGTCAAGCCAGGCCGGCCGGCGTCGGAATTCGAGCGCAGCGCTGGAAAGGTTCGACCAGAATCCGACACAGATGGCGCTGATCCCGAGCGGGACGAGGAGCGGCGGCCGCCGCTGGTATTGCACGCTGCTCGGCAATTTCCCGCGCGATCACTGCGCGCAGGCAAGTCCGGGCGCGAAATCGCGCTGGTATGGCGGTTCGTGCGCCCGTAGGCGCCGGTCATGCCGCCTCCGCTACTGCGGGTCCGCCGGGTGTGCAGCCGTGCGTTGCGCGCCACGCGGCGCAGGTCGGGCCGAAGTTTCGGCTCGCAGGTGTGCCGTCGCGCGCCGCTAGTGGCAGGCGCGTGCCGGTGCAACCGTTGGCCGTGGCGTCGTGCATGACGCCGACTCGGCCGCCACGCCAATAAAACAACCCGCGGGCAAACCGCGCAGATGTTCGCCGCACCAGACCGGCGCCGCCATGGGTCTGGCGTTTCGATGTCCCGGGCGCCAGCCGCCCGCCATTGCGACTGGGTCTGAACCGCCAGCCTGACCGACCGCAAAACCGCGCGCCACCGAGCGCTGCGCGCCTGACGTTAGCCCGGCCCATGCGCGTCGGCCGCGCCGAGCCCGACGCAGCGACAGCCGCAGCCGGCATTGGAAGGATCACCCTATGGCCAGCGATGAAACCCGGCAAATCGACCCGCCTGCAAGCCAGCTGGGCGAGCAGGACGTGTATCTGTTCAAGGAAGGCTCGCACGCGCGGCTGTACGAGCGCCTGGGCTCCCATCCTGCCGTAATCGACGGCGTCGCCGGTACGCGCTTCGCGGTTTGGGCCCCCAACGCCCTGAGCGTAGCGGTGATCGGCGACTTCAACGATTGGGATGCGGCGCGCCACCCCCTGGCTGTGCGCGACGACGGCTCGGGCGTGTGGGAGGGCTACATTCCCGGTGCCAGCCACGGCGCAGCTTACAAGTACCACATCGTTTCGCGCTACCGCGGCTATGCGGCGGACAAGGGCGACCCGTACGCGCGCGCCTGGGAATGCCCGCCGCGCACGGCCTCGCGCGTATGGCAGCTGGACTACGTATGGGGCGACGCCGGCTGGATGGCGCGCCGCCGCGCCGCCAATGCGCTGGACGCGCCGATGTCGGTGTTCGAGGTGCACCTGGGTTCCTGGCGCCGCGTGCCCGAGGACGGCAACCGCAGTCTGAGCTATATCGAGCTTGCCGAACAATTGCCGGACTATTGCGTGCAGATGGGCTTCACGCACGTGGAATTGCTGCCGGTCGCCGAACACCCGTTCTACGGCTCCTGGGGCTACCAGTGCACCGGCTATTTCGCGCCCACTGCGCGCTATGGCACGCCCGAACAATTCATGGCCCTGGTCGATGCATTGCATCAGCACGGCATAGGCGTCATCCTCGACTGGGTGCCTTCGCACTTCCCCGACGATTTGCATGGACTGGCGTTATTCGACGGCAGTTGCCTGTACGAACACGCCGATCCCAAACAGGGCTATCACCCGGACTGGAAAAGTTACATTTTCAATTACGGGCGTAACGAGGTGCGCGCGTTTCTGATGAGCAGCGCGCTGTTCTGGCTGGACCTCTATCACATCGACGGCCTGCGCGTCGATGCCGTGGCCTCCATGCTTTATCTGGACTATGGCCGGCGCGAGGGCGAGTGGATACCGAATCGCCACGGCGGCCACGAAAATCTCGATGCGATCGAGTTCCTGCGGAACTTGAACCTGGCCCTCTACCGCGACCATCCGGACACCCAGAGCGTTGCCGAAGAATCCACGGCCTGGCCCATGGTGTCGCGCCCGACCTGGCTGGGTGGCCTGGGTTTCGGCATGAAGTGGAACATGGGCTGGATGCACGACAGCCTCAAATATTTTGCCACCGACCCGCTGTTCCGCAGCCATCACCACAACCAGCTGACTTTCAGCCTTTGTTACGCCTTTAACGAGAACTTCATGCTGCCGCTGTCGCACGACGAAGTCGTGCATGGCAAAGCTTCGCTGCTGGGCAAGATGCCCGGCGACGAGTGGCAACGATTCGCCAATCTGCGCCTTTTGTACGGCTACCAGTGGGCGCACCCGGGAAAAAAACTGCTGTTCATGGGGGGCGAATTCGGCCAGAGGCGCGAATGGCAGCATGACGAAAGCCTGGAGTGGAACCTGCTGCAGTACCCCTTGCATGCCGGCTTGCAGCGCTGGGTGGAAGATTTGAACCGCTGTTACCGCGCGCACGCGGCGCTCTACCAGCGCGATTTCGACGCCGGCGGCTTCGAGTGGATAGATTGCAGCGACCACCACAACAGCGTGCTGGCGTGGCTGCGCCGCGGCCATGACGCCGACGACGTGGTGGTCGTGGTGTGCAATTTCACGCCGGTGCCGCGCCACAACTATGCGGTCGGCGTACCGCGCGGCGGCTGGTGGGCGGAAATCGCCAATAGCGATGCGGCGCTCTATGGTGGCAGCGGCCAGGGCAACCTGGGCGGCATCGAAGCGGCGCCGGTGCCCAGCCACGGCCACTACCACAGCCTGCACCTGAGCTTGCCGCCGCTGGCGGTGCTCATGTTCAAACCGGCCTGAACGGAGCATGCCCATGGACCCCCAAGCTATGCCGGACGGACGCCGCCGCGTGGTGATCGAAGCCGTAAGTCCCCAGGTGGATGGCGGCCGCTTTGCCGTCAAACGCTGTACGGACGACCGGGTGGTGGTCGAAGCCGACGCCTTTTGCGACGGCCACGACCGCATCGCCTGCCGGCTGCGCTGGTGCCGCGAAGCGGACCAAGCCTGGCACGAAGCGCCCATGACGGCTCTTGCGAATGACCGCTGGCGCGGCGAATTTGCGGTCGATGCGCCGGGCGCCTGGAGGTATACGGTAGTCGCCTGGGTGGACCATTTTTTGTCCTGGCGTGCCGAACTGTCGCGCCGTGTCGAGGCGGAAGACATTATCGTGGCGCTACGCCATGGTGCCGAACTGGTCGCGGCTGCCGCACGCCGCGCCGGCGCGGCCGACCGGGCGCGGCTTGCCGAATTTGCCGCGGCGCTGCAGACGGAGACCGATGCCGATCGCGGCAAGCGGCTGGGGCTGGACGCGCTGCTGGAACAATTGGCAGCCCGCTATCCGGACCGCTCGCTGGCCACGACTTACGCGACTGAACTGCCGCTCTGGGTGGATAGGCCGCGTGCCCGCCACGGCGCCTGGTACGAACTGTTCCCGCGCTCCTGCGTCGATGCCAACGCGCAGCACGGCAGCCTGGCCGCTTGCATGGCGCGCCTGGACTATGTGGCGGCCATGGGCTTCGACGTGGTGTACTTGCCGCCCATCCATCCCATAGGCTTCACCAAGCGCAAGGGCCCCAACAATACACTGCGCGCCGGACCGGACGACCCGGGCAGCCCGTGGGCCATAGGCGCACCGGCCGGTGGCCACAAGGCCTTGCATCCGGATTTGGGCAACCTGCAGGATTTCCGCAAACTGGCCGCGCGCGCGCGCGAACTGGGCATGGAACTGGCGCTGGATTTCGCGCTGCAATGTTCGCCCGACCACCCCTATGTGCGCGAGCATCCGGAGTGGTTCCGCCACCGGCCCGACGGCAGCATCCAGTACGCCGAAAATCCGCCCAAAAAATACCAGGACATTTATCCCATAGATTTCGAAACGCCGGCCTGGCGCGAACTATGGGCGGAACTGAAAAGCATCGTCGATTTCTGGGTAGGCGAGGGCATCGCGATATTCCGTGTCGATAATCCGCATACCAAAGCATTCCCGTTCTGGGAATGGATGATCGCCGAGGTGCGCCGCGAACATCCGGACGTGTTGTTCCTCGCCGAAGCATTCACGCGGCCGAAAGTCATGCAGCGCCTCGCCAAACTGGGGTTTTCCCAGTCCTACACGTATTTTTCCTGGCGCAATACCAAGCAGGAGTTGAGCGACTATCTGACGGAACTAAGCAAAAGCGAAGCGCGCGAGTATTTGCGCCCCAACCTGTGGCCCAACACACCGGACATACTGACCGAATACCTGCAGTTCGGCGGCCGGCCGGGGTTTATTATCCGCCTGGTGCTGGCGGCCACGCTGGGCGCAACTTACGGCATTTACGGACCGGCTTTCGAACTGCAGGAAAGCGAGCCGCGCGACCCCGGCGGCGAAGAGTACCTGGATTCGGAAAAGTACGTCGTGCGGCACTGGCAGCTGGACCGCGCGGATAGCCTCAAGGACCTGCTGGCGCGCGTGAACCGCATACGCCGCGACAACCCGGCGCTGCAGCAGGACTGGAACCTCGAGTTCTATCCGTCCGACAACGAGCACATTCTATGTTACGGCAAATACACGGGCGACCATGCCGAAATGGTCGTGGTGGTGGTCAATCTGGATCCGCACCATGCCCAGTCCGGATGGGTGCGCCTGCCCGTGGAGCGCTATGGTCTGGACGATGCCCGCCCCTATCAGATGCACGACCTGCTGTCCGGCTCGCGCTACCTCTGGCACGGCGCGCGCAATTTCGTGAGCCTCGATCCACGTGCGAGCCCGGCCCACATTTTCCGCCTGCGGCGGCGCGTGCGTAGCGAACGCGACTTCGACTATTTCATGTGAGCGCGGAGGCCCCATGGACGACAAGGTCGATCTACTTACACCGGACATGGCCGATGGAGCCAGTCAGGGGCCGCTCTGGTACAAGGACGCGATCATTTACGAGCTGCACATCAAGGCGTTCTACGACAGCAACAACGACGGCATAGGCGATTTCGGCGGCCTCATACGCAAGCTGGATTACCTGCAGGACCTGGGCGTCACGGCGCTGTGGCTGCTGCCTTTCTATCTTTCCCCGCTGCGCGACGACGGCTACGACATCGCCGACTATCGCAACGTGCATCCCAACTACGGCACGCGCGCGGAATTCCGCCAGTTCGTGCGCGAAGCGCACCGCCGCGGGCTCAAGGTGATAACCGAACTGGTGATCAACCACACCTCGGATCAGCACCCCTGGTTCCAGGCCGCGCGGCGCGCCCCGGCCGGCTCGCACAAGCGCAATTACTATGTCTGGAGCGACGACGCGACGCGCTACGCGGGCACGCGCATCATTTTCACCGACACGGAAAAATCCAACTGGACCTGGGACGAAGCCGCCAAACAGTATTACTGGCACAGATTTTTTTCGCACCAACCCGATCTGAATTTCGACAACCCCAGCGTGCGCCGCGCGCTCACGCGCATCATGCGCGCCTGGCTCGATCTGGGTGTGGACGGCATGCGGCTGGATGCGATTCCCTATCTGTGCGAGCGCGAGGGCACCAATAACGAAAACCTGCCGGAAACCCATGCCGTCATCAAGCAGTTCCGTGCCGTGATCGACGCCCACTACCAGGACCGCATGGTGCTGGCCGAAGCCAACCAGTGGCCCGAGGACGTGCGCGACTATTTTGCCGACGGCGACGAATGCCACATGGCCTACCATTTCCCGCTCATGCCGCGCATGTACATGGCCATCGCGCAGGAGGACCGCCACCCCATAGTCGAAATCATGCAGCAGACGCCGGACATTCCGCCCAGCTGCCAGTGGGCGGTATTCCTGCGCAACCACGACGAACTGACGCTGGAAATGGTGACCAGCGCCGAGCGCGACTACATGTACCGCATGTACGCGGCCGACCGGCGCGCGCGCATCAACCTGGGCATACGCCGGCGCCTCGCGCCGCTCATGGACAACGATCCGGACAGGATCAAACTCATGAATGCGCTGCTCATGTCCATGCCCGGCACACCCATCCTTTATTACGGCGACGAAATCGGCATGGGCGACAACATTTACCTGGGCGACCGCGACGCCGTGCGTACGCCCATGCAATGGACGCCGGAGCGCAATGCCGGGTTTTCTCAGGCCGACCCGCAGCGGCTTTACCTGCCGCCCATCATGGATACGATTTATGGCTATTCATCGGTCAATGTCGAGGCGCAAAGCCGCGATCCGTCGTCGCTGCTGAACTGGACGCGGCGCCTGCTGGCGGTGCGCAAGGGGCACCTGGCTTTCGGCCGCGGCACGATAGAGTTCCTGCGCCCGGGCAACCGCAAAATCCTCGCCTACCTGCGCCAGCATGGCGACGAGGTGCTGCTCTGTGTCGCCAACCTGTCGCGCAGCGCGCAGCCGGTGGAACTCGACCTGGCCGCCTGCAAGGGCCGCACGCCGGTGGAACTGCTGGGCCGCGCCGCCTTTCCGCCCATAGGCGATGCGCCGTATGTGGTCACGCTGCC
>JAEUNN010000192.1 GCA_016791085.1 Rhodocyclaceae bacterium
TCCGCAGGAATTCATGAACGCCTTGCGCGAACAGCAGGATTTGATGCGCTCGCGCCTGGGCAAGGACTACGACCCGGCCATGTTCGACCGGCCGGAAGTGCGCCGCGCCGTGCTGGACCAGTTGATCGCCCGGCGCCTGCAACAGTTGCAGGCCAAGCGCGACCACCTTTCGGTGTCCGATGCCCAGGTCGGCGAATTCGTGCGCAGCATGCCGCAGTTGCAGCAGGACGGCGTGTTCTCGGCCGAACGCTACCAGCAACTGTTGCAGGCGCGCGGTATGAATGCGGCCACCTTCGAACAGCGCCTGCGCGGCGACCTGGTGCTGTCGCAGCAAATCGCCGGGCTGGCCAATAGCGGCTTCGTGCCGGCGCCGCTCGTGGAGCGCTGGGCGTCGCTGCAGGGCGAGTTGCGCGAAGTCAGCGAATCCGTGGTCGATCCGCGCCAGTTTTTGCAGCAGGTGACGCTGGAGGCCGACGCGGCGAAAAAGTTTTACGAGCAGAACCGTAAAACATTCGCAACGCCGGAGCAGGTCAAGGTGGACTACCTGGTGCTAAGCCCGGATGCGCTCATGCCCGCCATCGAGGTTCCCGAGGCGGAACTGCGCGACTACTATTCCAAGAACCAGTCGCGCTATGCCACGGTGGAGCAGCGCAGCGCGAGCCATATACTGATTGCACTGCCGAAGGGCGCGTCCGCCGAGGTGCGCAAGGCCGCGCAGGACAAGGCGGCCGCATTGCTCAAACAGGTGCGCGCCGATCCCAAGCGTTTTGGCAAACTCGCGCGCGAAAATTCCGACGATCCGGGCTCCAAGGCGAATGGTGGCGACCTGGGGTTCTTCGAACGCGGCATGATGGTGAAGCCATTTGCCGATGCCGTATTCGGCCTGGCCAAGGCGGGTGATATCGCCGATCTGGTGGAAAGCGAATTCGGTTTTCACGTGATCCAGCTCACCGGCGTCACGCCTTCGAAGGGCAAGAAGTTCGAAGAAGCGCGTGCGGAAATACTTGCGCAGCTCAAGCAGGCGGCGGCTGCCAAGCGCTTCGCCGAACTTGCCGAATCGTTCAAGAACACCGTGTATGAACAGGCCGACAGCCTGGCTCCGGCGGAACAGGTCACCAAGCTCAAATCGCAGCAGAGCGCCTGGCTGGAAAAGGGACGGCCCGCCCAGGGCGTGCTGAATAACGACAAGCTCATGGCGGCCGTATTTTCCGACGACGCCATCAAGAACAAACGCAATACCGAAGCGATCGAGGTGGCTCCGAAAATGCTGGTCGCAGCGCGCGTGACCGAGCACAAGCCGGCCGCGGAAATACCGTTCGAGCAGGTGACCGCGCGCATCGAAAATCAACTGAAACTCGAGCAGGCGCGCAAACTGGCGCGCCAGGATGGCGAGGCCAAACTGGCCGAACTGCAGAAGGGCGCCAAGGTGGATTTGAACTGGGGCCCGGTAAACAAGATTTCGCGCGCGGCCGCGCAAGGTCCGGTGGCGGACCTGGTGAATGCGGTATTTCGCCTGCCGACCGACAAATTGCCCGGCTACACCGGCGGTGCCTTGCCGAATGGCGCTTACGGCATATACAAGGTGGTGAGCGTCGCCAAGGATGCCGAGGCCAGCGGTCCGTCGGCCCTCGAGGCGGCGCGCGCCAAACTCGAGCGCGCCAGCGCGGAGGACGACTTCCTGCGCTATCTGGCGGTGTTGCGGCAGCGCCACGGCGTGAAAATCAACCAGGCCGCGCTGGACGCGCTGGCGGAAAAGTGAGCGCGCCGCAGCACACGTGAAAATGGCGGGCCGCGGCCCGCCATTTTATTTTTCACCAGCGGGGCGCCTTGCGCCCGAAGCGTCAATCGCCGCGTATGCCGCCCATGATGGTGGAAAAACCGCTGTCGACATAGGTGATTTCGCCGGTGATGCCGCCAGCCAGATCGGACAGCAGGAAAGCCGCCGTGTTGCCCACGTCCTCGATGGTCACGTTGCGCCGCAGGGGGGCGTTTTCCTCGACGAACTTGAGGATTTTGCCGAAGCCCGATATGCCCGACGCGGCCAGGGTTTTGATCGGCCCGGCGGAAATGCCATTGACGCGTATGCCTTGCGGGCCGAAGCTCGACGCCATGTAGCGCACCATGGCTTCCAGGCTGGCTTTGGCCAGGCCCATGGTGTAGTAATTGGGCACCACGCGTACCGCGCCCAGGTAGGACAGCGTGAGCAGCGCGCCCTTGCGGCCCTGCATCATGGCGTAGGCGCCGCGCGCCAGCGCCGCGAAACTGTAGGACGACACATCGTGCGCGACGCGGAAATTTTCGCGCGTGCAACCATCCAGAAATTCGCCCGCGAGCGCTTCACGCGGCACATAGGCGATGGCATGCACGAGGCCGTCCAGGCCGTCCCACACCTTGCCCAGTTCGCTGTACAGCTGGTCGATCTGCGCATCTTCGGCCACGTCGCAGGCAAAAAACAGGTCGGACCCGAGTTCGCGCGCCATTTCCGCGACGCGGTCCTTGAACCGCTCATTCTGGTAGGTGAAGGCAAGTTCGGCGCCCTCGCGCTTGCACGCCTGTGCAATGCCCCAGGCGATGGACCGGTTGGAAATCAGCCCGGTGATCAATATGCGCTTGCCGGCCAGAAAACCCATGTCGATTCTCCTTTTGAGAGGCGCGATTATAACGGACGAGGCGTGCCGCGGCCGCGCGCCGGGTAGAATTGCGGCCCATGTGCGCCTACTTCCGCCTGTTGTTGTGTGCCGCCGCCAGCATGCTGCTCGCCGCATGCGGCGAGGTCTGGAACGACCCCTACCCGGCGCAGGAAAGCGGCCGCAACATACTTTATTCGGCCTTCATCGACCGCCCCAAACACCTCGACCCGGTGCAGTCCTACAGCGAGGACGAAATCAATTTCACGGCGCAGATCTATGAGCCGCCGCTGCAATACCACTACCTCAAACGCCCCTACGAAGTGGTGCCGGCCACGGCGCTGGAAGTGCCCAGGCCGTATTACCTGGATCGCGCCGGCCAGCGCCTGGCTGCCGGTGCACCGGCCGATCAGGTGGCTTATTCCGTCTATGAAATACGCTTGAAGCCCGGCGTGCGCTATCAGCCGCATCCGGCGTTTGCCCGCAAGCCAGACGGCAGCTATGCCTACCACGCGCTGAGCGACGCCGATCTGCACGGAATTCGCCAGTTGCGCGATTTCCCGCTGACCGACACGCGCGAACTGAGCGCGGAAGATTACGCCTACGAAATCAAGCGTCTGGCCCACCCGCGCCTGCATTCGCCGATATTCGGCCTGATGAGCGATTACCTGGTCGGGCTCAAGGAATTGGCCGCCACACTGCGCGCCGACGCCGCCCGGCAGCCGCCGGGACGCCAGGAATGGCTGGATTTGCGCAACTATCCGCTGGAAGCCGTGCAGGTGGTCGATGCGCACACCTTGCGCATCAAGCTGCACGGCAAGTACCCGCAGTTCGTGTATTGGCTCACCATGCCGTTTTTCGCGCCGATACCCTGGGAAGCCGACAAATTCTACTCGCAGCCCGGCATGGCGCAGAAAAACCTCACGCTGGACTGGTACCCGATAGGCACCGGGCCCTACATGCTGAGCGAGAACAATCCCAATTCGCGCATGGTGTTGAGCCGAAACCCGAATTACCACGGCGACAGCTACCCCTGCGAGGGTGAGGACGGCGATGCCGCGCGCGGCTGGCTGGTCGACTGCGGCAAGGCCCTGCCGTTTGTCGATAGCGCCGTGTTCACGCGCGAAAAGGAACAAATTCCCTATTGGAACAAGTTCCTGCAGGGTTACTACGATGCGTCGGGCATCAGTTCCGACTCTTTCGATCAGGCCGTGCAGTTCAGCAGCGGCGGCGACGTGGCGCTCACCGACGAAATGCGCGCGCAAGGCATACAACTGCAGACCTCGGTGTCCACCAGCACCAATTACATGGGCTTCAATTGGCTGGATCCGGTCGTGGGCGGGGCGGCCGGCGGTGCGGCGGCGGAACGTGCGCGCAAATTGCGCCTCGCCATCAGCATCGCCATCGACCAGGAAGAATTCATCTCGATATTCCTGAACGGCCGCGGCCTGGTCGCCCAGTCGCCCCTGCCGCCCGGCATATTCGGATTTCGCGAGGGGCGTGAAGGCATCAATCCTTACTTGTACGACTGGGTGGATGGCGCGCCGCGCCGCAAGGACCTGGATCAGGCGCGCAAACTATTGGCGGAGGCCGGCTACCCGAATGGCCGGGATGCGCAGACCGGCACACCGCTGGTGATCAACCTGGACACCACGGGCACCGGCCTCGGCCTCAAGGCACGCGTGGATTGGCTCACCAAACAGTTCGACAAGCTGGGCGTGCAACTGGTGGTGCGCAGCACCGACTACAACCGCTTCCAGGAGAAGGTGCTGAAAGGCGCGGTGCAGTTGTTCTATTTCGGCTGGAACGCGGATTACCCAGACCCGGAAAATTTCCTGTTCCTGTTGCACGGTGCCCAGGCCAAGGCGAAAACCGGGGGCGAGAACGCCGCGAATTATTCCAATCCGCGCTACGACGCGCTGTTCGAAACCATGAAAACCATGGAAAACGGGCCCGAGCGCCAGCGCGTGATCGACGAAATGGTGGAAATCCTGCGTCACGACGCGCCCTGGATTTTTGGCTTCCATCCCAAGAGCTATACGCTGCAGCACGGCTGGCTGTACAACCGCAAGCCGTCCAACGTGGGCAACAACGGGCTCAAGTACCAGCGCCTCGATCCGGTCGAACGCGAACGCCTGCGCAAGGAATGGAATCGTCCGGTGCTGTGGCCGCTCATCGCGTTCGGCTTGCTCATGGTCGCCATCGTCCTGCCGGCGCTGCGCCACTGGCGTGCGCACGAGCGCGCGCGCGCCGCGCCGGCCGCCTGAGTACTTCCGTCCGCCATGCACCTGGCCGCGCGGCAGTCCGCACTGGACGCCTTGTTGGTCTATGCGCGGCCGTTCTGGCACGAGTCGCCGTTCAAAACCGAGCGGCCGCCGTGGTGCGAGGCCCATCCGGGCCTGGAGGCGGCGCTCCTGGCGCTCGATGACGCGGGCGTGGCGCAGCTTGCGGCCGACCGCCCGGCGCTGGCGGCACTATGCGCCGAGCACGTGCCGGAACTGGCCGAACTGGGCGCGCTCACCGCGCTGCCGCCGGTGCCATGTAGCGCGCCCGTACTGCCCGGCGCGCATTTCGGCTGGCAGATACCCGGCCGCAAACAGGCGCAGATCCAGGCCTTCGCCGCGGCGGCCGGCCCGCAGCAGGGGCCGGTCGTGGAGTGGTGCGCCGGCAAGGGGCATCTTGGCCGCCTGGTTGCCGCGCGCGCGGGCGTCACGGTGTCCAGCCTGGAACGCGACGCCGTGTTGTGCGCGCAGGGGGCCGATCTGGCGCGCCGCGCGCGTGTGGACAACCAGACCTTTCACGTGGAGGACGTGCTGCAGCCTGCTGCGCTGGCTCATTTGCCGGGCGCCGCGGTGCTGGCGCTGCATGCTTGCGGCAATCTGCATCGCGCGCTGTGCGCGGCCGCGGAGCCCCGGCAACTGCGCGCGCTACACCTTGCGCCCTGTTGCCACGACCGTGGCCAGCTCACGACCTACGCCGGCCGTGCCGGTACCTGCCTGCAGCTAGAAGCCGAACATTTGCGCCTTGCGGTGCAGGATACGGTGACCGCCAGCGCGCGCGAAATTCGCCTGCGCGAGCGCGAAATGGCCTGGAAACTGGCATTCGTGGCCTGGCGCGGCAGCCTCGGGCCGGGCGCCTATCGTCCCTTCAAACCCGTGCCGGACAGCTGGCTCAAGGGCGATTTCGCACAGTTCATGGCAAGGCTGGCGGCGCGCGAATCGTGCCGGGCACCGCCGGCCGCGCAACTTGACGCCTGGGAAGCGCGCGGCCACGCGCGCGCCCGCACGGTCGCACGCCTGGCACTGGCGCGCCTGGCGTTTGGACGCGCGCTGGAAATCTGGTACGTGGCCGACCTGGCTTTGCGCCTCGCGGCCAGCGGCTATGCCGTGCGGCTTGCCGAGTTCTGCCCGCGCCGCCTCACGCCGCGCAATCTGCTGCTGCAGGCCTGGGTCGCGTAAGGGCCCGGGATGCCCGGGCGCCGGGGTCAGGCGTCGACCACCTGCGCTTCCCGGTTCATGCGCTGGCGCGCGGCGCGTTCGATTTCTTCGCGTGCTTCCGGATGCTGGCGCAACAGGCGCTGCAAATCGCGCGCGCGCAGTTCCAGCAGGTGGCAATAGCCGCTGGCATGCACTTCGGCGGTACGCGGCGTGTTGTAGAGCAGCGCGATTTCGCCGAAAAATCCGCCGGCCTTGCGTACCACCTGCCCGTCGAAAATCGAATTGCTGATTTCCACCGACCCGGTGGTAATGAAATACATCGCGTCGCCGCGGTCGCCCTTGCGTATGATCTGCTCGCCCGGCACCGCCAGACGCGGGCGCAACAGATGCGCCATGGCCTGCAACTGCGGGCGCGACAGGCCTGCGAACAGCGGCACGCTGGCGATCATGCCGGTGACCTGCAGGCCGAGATCCAGCACCGGGCGCCGGATCAGCGCGAGGCGCCGGCGGCGCAGATGTTCGACCAGGGAACGGTACACCTCGGGGCTGATCAAGCCGTCGGCACGCTTTTGCTGATATTCCGCTTCTTCCAGCCGCAGCGCCGCGCGCCCGAGGTAATCGCTGCGCAGCGCATGCGCGTAATCCGGGTACTGCACCTCGAACGCACGCATCGCGGTATCCACGCCGGCCAGCCGCGTGTCCAGTGCCGCGGCGATCGCCGCTTCGGTGTCATCGCCCAGCATGGGGCCTATGGAGCGGCGCGTGAACGCGTGCAGGCGCTGCAGCACCGTGCGTGTGATGAGCATGTGCTCGAAGCGCTGGCCCAACAGTTGCGCGAGCGGCCGCGCGATGCCGAAGCGGTTGTACAGCAGGTGCGCGGCACGGAATGCGGCCGGCGGTTGCAGGGCGGCGTCGGCCACGCTCAACCAGGCGTCCAGGCCGCCGGTTTTGGCGGCGTCGTGCAGGCGGCCGGCCTGCGCCAGGCAGGGGCCGATGATGCTGCGGGAAATCGTGCGCTCGCCGAAACCCTGCAGCAACAGTTCTTCTTCCTGCGCCGCGAGCGTGATGAGGCCCACCGTGCGGGCGTCGGCCGGCGCCAGAATTTTGCGCTCGCCGCCCGCGCCGGCCATGGCATTCGTGGCGGACGGCTCCGCGGCCTGTTCGTCCAGACCGAAATGGCGCCGCATCACGGCCAGGTGTTTGCGTACCGAATCGCCAGCCAGGGCGATGGAACGCTCGCGCAGCACGGCTTCGACCGGGCTCAGCCGGTCCAGCCGGAGCAGGCGTATGAGCGGCTGCAAACTCGGCGCATTGACGAATAGCGTGAATAGCACCAGACCGGTCGCCAGTACCGCCACCAGATCCGCCTGCGCACGCGGAATGGCCGGATTTTCGACCACCGACAGTGCCAGCGCCAGCGTGACCGCGCCGCGCATGCCGCCCCACAGGATGACGGCTTTGTGCGACAGGCTCACGTCCTGGCCCAGGCGCGTGGCGCTCAGCAGCGGCATCAGGCCGAACAGCACCGCCGCGCGCGCCAGGAGCGTGGCCAGCACCACCACGGCGAGCATGGCCGCGTGCTCGGCACGCAGGTCGGGCAACAGTCGCGGAATCATGGTCGCGGCGAGCACGAATATGAGCGTGCTGGCCAGAAATTCGATCTGGTGCCACACCGTCTGCAGGCGCTCCCAGCCTTCCGCGCTGAGGTGGGAGCGGCCGGTGGAACCGATCACCAGCGCCGCCGTGACGGTCGCCACCACGCCGGACACGTGCAGATAAATGTCGCCCACGATATAGATCGCATAGGCCAGACAGAGCGTCAGGGTAACTTCCGCGACCGCGTGCTCGCCCACCCAGCGCATGAGGGAACAGCACAGCCTTGCCGCCACGTAGCCCAGCAGCAAGCCACCGGCGAATTTGGCAAGGATGGCACCCAGGCCGGCCAGCGCGCCGCCGGTCTGCTGACCGGCGATACTGGCCACCAGCAATGTGAATAGCGCGATGGCTGCGGCGTCGTTGAACAGGCTTTCGCCCTCGACCAGAATTTGCAGTCGGCGCGGCACGCCTATGTCGCGAAATATCGCCACCACCGCGGCGGGGTCGGTCGTGGCGATGACCGATCCGAGCAGCAGGGCCACCGTCAAAGGCACGGCAAATGCCGTGCTGAGCCACAGTCCGACCACCAGCGTGCACACCACCACCGCCACGATGGCCATGATGAGCACGGGCGCCACGTCGTCCATGAGCCGGCGCACATCCACCGACAGACCGGCCGCGAACAGCAGGCTGGGCAGAAATACGAACAGAAAGGCATGCGAATCGAGGCCGGAACTGCCCGCCGCGTGCATGGCCTGGGCAAGCGGCGCAGGCAGCGCGGCCGCGCCCGGCAGATCGGCGGCAAACCCGGCGGCGATGCCTATCGAAACCAGCAGCGCCGAATAAGGTATGGAAAAGCGTGTGGCCAGCGGCAGGGCCAGGCAGCATATGCCCAGCAACAACACCACACTCAGGATGAGCGTAACACTCGCATCCATGCTCAGCGCCTCGCGCCGGCAAGGCAAGGCGCCGGCGCCAGGGTGTGGCCGGAATACGCTGCGTACAATGCTGCAAACATGGGGGAAAGCCGGACGGAGGGCGCCGGAATACGGCCGCGAACAGAGGCGCGTAGACTACCTCA
>JAEUNN010000208.1 GCA_016791085.1 Rhodocyclaceae bacterium
CCCAGGGTGATCAGACTGGCATTGCGTATGAACAGGCTGCGCACCGACTCGAAGCGCACGTAGGACACTTCGACCACCACCATGCCGAGCGGCGCCGCCACCGGCTCGGCCTCGCCGCCCGCATACAGCTCGTCGCGGCCCAGTTGCACGCCCTTGATCGGCGCGACGATAAGCAGGCCGCGCGCGTCGCGCTCGAGTAGCTGGGCGTTGTCCGGTATGGCCGGCATGCGTTCGGCAAGGTGCACCAGGCTGCCACTGCCGGCCAGCACCTTGCCCTTGGCGTCCAGCACCGCCACGCCGGCGATATCCGGCTCGCGCGCGGCGCTGTCGGTGAGCGACTTGAGCAAGCCGGTATTGCCGGAAAACACGCCGAATTCGCTGGCCGGACCGAGTTGCCGCGCGATGGCCAGGCCGCGATCATTGATGCCCTGATCCAGATCGATGATGCGCGAATGGGTGAAATACCAGGCCAGCGCGATCGCCACCAGGATCGCCGGTATCACGGCGGCCAGCAGCGCGCGGGTGTCGATACTCCAGCCGCGGATGGGAATTTTCATTGATCGCCGCCCATTTGTTCGAGTTTGCCGGCCAGATCGGATTCGCTGTCCAGGCTGAGGCCCAGTGAGCGCGCAACGGTCGGGTTCACGCCGACCGAGAAGTAGCGCGCGCTCTGGGTCGCCGGAAGGCTGCCGCCCGCCAGTGCGCGATTGACGGCTTCCGCCACCTGGCGGCCGATCTGCTGCGGCGAGCTATAGACGGCGGCGAGTGCGCCGCCGCGTACGTAAAACGGGGAAAAACCGATCAGTGGCTTGCCTGCCCGGTAGGCGGTGAGCAGGATGTTGGGCAGGGTCGCCTGGTTGTAGACGAGGTTGTCCGGGATCGCCAGCAACAGGTCGCAGCGCGGCAACAGGCGCGTCAGCGCGGCATGCAGTTCGGTGCTGCCGCTCACGCTTTCGCTCACCACGCTCAAGCCGGCCTCGCGCGCGGCGGAACTCAAGCCGGCCAGGGCAGATTCCCCCTCCGGCGAATGCACGATGCCTATGCGCTTGCTGCCGGGCAGTGCGGCGCGCACGAGGTCGATCTGACGCGCGTAGGGCTGGTCCAGGATCACCACGGTGGCGCGCCGGCCGCGCAGTGCCGCAGCCATGGATTCGTGGGTGCGCGCGGTGATGAGCCCGGCGACGATGGTGGAAGTTTCCCGTTCGGCCAGCGCACGTTGCAGCGCGCGCTGGCCGAACGCCACGACTATTCTGGATGTCTGCCCGGCGGCAGGCGCGTCACGGACATCGAATACCTGGAAATTGTGGCCGGGCAGTTCGGCTTTGAGACTGGCGGCCGCCTCGCCATATACCGCGGTGGGCTCGCTCAGCAGTACGTCTATGTCGGCACCATGCGCGACGCATGCCAGCAGCGCAAGCACGGCGCCTGGCAGCAGCCTCAGGGCACAACGACAGAACGCAAAAAACACCATGCGTGAAATCGGGAACGCAGGAATTTGCGCGGTCGTGGGACGCCTTTAAAACCGTTACGGGTCACGCCAGCGCAACCTCCATTGCGTTCGCACGGCGTAGTACGGACGGTGCGCCCAGCTCCGCATTCGATAATGGCGCAACGATACGCCCATTCGAGTACCGGCGACATCAGCCAAAAGACTGATCGAATGTTACTTTTAATCGCAGATCTGGAAAAAGCGCGCGTCTGCGGCCGGCGATGCCTGCGTCGCCCGCCGCAGCGCCCGGTTACACCCCGGGCATGGCCACGTAGCCTTGCAAAGATTTGATGCGGGCGATCCAGCGCAGGATGGCCGGATAGTCGTCCAGCGGCAGCCCGCCCTGGCGCGCCAGCGCGACATACGGAAAACATCCGATATCGGCCAGCGTGCAATGCGGAAGCGCCAGCCAGTCATGCGCAGTGAGCCGGGCTTCCAGTATGCCCAGTACGCGCAGGCCGATTTTTTGCGCTTCTTCCAGGTTGCCGGGAAAGCCCATGCTGGCAATGACGCGCGCGCGCGCCAAGCCGTACTGGGTTTCGTTCTCCATGACCGCCAGCCACTGCATGACGCGCGCCATGTTCTTGGGATCGGACGGAAGCCATTTTTCGCCGCCGGCCTTGCGCGCCAGGTAGGTCATGATGGCCAGCGTATCCCAGACCACGAAGCCGTCGTCATCGAGCACCGGCACCTGGCCGCGTGGATTGAGCGCCAGAAACCAGGGCTGGCGGTTTTCCCCGGCGCCCAGGTTGACGTTCACGAGTTGCACCGGCTGGCCGAGCAGGGACAGCAGCAGGCGAACGCGATAACAATTGCCGGATAGTTCGAGGTCATACAGTTTCATGGCCGGGCTCCCAGCACTTGCGGGTTCAGGATGTTGGGCGGAACCGCGCCGGACAGCGCCGCGTGCAGGTTTTGCAGCGCCAGTTCGCACATGGCCCGGCGCGTCGCGAGGCTGGCCGAGCCGATGTGCGGCGTCAGCACGACGTTGTCGAGGTCGAAAAATCCGCGCTGCAGCAGCGGTTCGTTCTCGAATACGTCCAGCCCTGCGGCGGCGATGCGGCGCGCGCGCAGCGCTTCGATCAGCGCGGCGTCGTCTATCAGTCCGCCGCGGCCGATATTGACCAGCACGGCGTCGCTCCGCATGCACTGCAGTTCGGCGATGCCTATGGTGTGATGGGTGGCCGGCGTATAGGGCAAGCACAGCAACACGAAATCGGACGTTTCCAGCAGTTGGTCCTTGTCCACGTAACGCGCGCTACAGGCCTGCTCGAGTTCCGGCGCAAGGCGGCTGCGGTTGTGATACACCACGTCCATGGCGAAGCCGGCGGCGCGCCGTGCGATGGCTTGACCTATGCGCCCCATGCCCAGTATGCCCAGGCGCGCATGGTGCACGTCGCGGCCCATCCAGGCCGTGGTGCGCCAGGCCTGCCAGTGTCCGCCGCGCACCCAGCGGTCGGATTCGACCACCCGGCGCGCCGCCGCCAGCAACAGCGCAAAGCCCAGGTCGGCGGTGGTTTCGTCAAGTACGCCGGGGGTGTTGGTCACCACCACCTTGCGTGCCGTGCAGGCACCCAGGTCGATATTGTTGTACCCGACCGCGATGTTGCAGACTATGGATAGCTGTGGCGCCGCTTCGAGCAGGGCGGCATCGACGCGGTCCACGGGTGTCACCACCGCCGCTTCGCGGTCCGCCATCAGGCGGGCCAGCGTGGCCGGCTCGAGCACTTCGTCGGCCTGGTTGGAGACCAGGTCGTAGCGACCGAGCAGGGTTTCGTGCAGGTCGTCGAACAGTTTTCCAGCCACCAGAACTTTGCTTTTTTTCATCGGGCACATCCTCTTTTTCAAATGTTGCCAACAGCGCGGCCACCTCCGCGTGTACGTTGGCGTCTGCCGGCGGCCACGCCCGAACCGACCGCCAAACGCCTCAACCAACCACGATCAGGTGCACGCGGTAGGGGCCGTGCGCCCCCAGCACGATGGTTTGTTCGATATCGCCGGTGCGCGACGGCCCGGACACGAAATTCAGGCTGCGCGGCACGCCGCCCGCCTCGGCACGCAACAGCGCCCAGGCCTCTTCCATGCCGGCCACGATGCGCGCGGCCGGCACGATGGCAATGTGCGTTTCCGGCAGCAAGCTCACGCTGGCCGGGCTGTCGGGCCCCGAGCACAACAGCAGTGTTCCGGTTTCGGCCAGGGCACAGAAACATCCGGTAATTCCGGTGGCGTCGTCGCCGTGCGCCGCGCGCAGGGCGACCTCCAGCCCGGCCGCAGCCCAGTCGTAGCCGGCAAGCTGCGGCCAGCACACCGCGCCGGGGGCCAATTCCAGGCTGGCCAGGTAATCCGCACAGGCACGCGGCACGTCGGCCGGCGCCGCAACGCGCGCCACGGTGCTCTGCATGGCCAGCGAGCGCGTGATGAAACACTGGACGAGATCGGCCGGCAGCGGCGGCCGCGGCCCCGGGCGCGGTGCGCCCAGCGCCGCCGCGACGCGCTCCGCGGCTGCGGCATCCTGCTGGGCGTTGCGGCCCAGGCGGCTGCGTATGCGGCCGAGCACGTCGGCGCGCGAATCGGCAATGCTCATGCATGGCTCCTGTCGTCTGCGCCGCCATGCCGTGCCGGCGCGGACTCGGCATACAGTTCGCGGAAAGTTTTGCCCTGCGGCGCCGGAAAGGCGCGCGTGTCGGTCCAACCGGGTGCCGCCGCCAGCACGTCTATGTAGGGGCGGCCGGCCGCCAGCCATTTGAGCAGCCGCGCCGCACGCGCCGCGCACCAGGCGTAAAGCGCGGGGTACGCCGCCACGCGGGCCCACAGGCGTATCGCCATGCGCTCGCTCCATGGCCGCAATTTCTGTTCGATCTGCCGCGTGCGCAATTTGCGCAGCAAATCCGGCAGCGGAATTTTGACCGGACACACCACGCCGCATTGATTGCACAGCGTGGCGGCATTGGGCAGGTCGAGCGCCTTGTCCAGGCCCTGGTAGAGCGGCGTGAGCACCGAGCCCATGGGGCCTGGATAGACCCAGCCATAGGCGTGGCCGCCCACGGTCTGGTACACCGGGCAGTGGTTCATGCAGGCGCCGCAGCGTATGCAGCGCAGGATGTCCTGGAATTCGCCATTCACGAGATTCACGCGGCCGGCGTCCACGAGGATGAAGTACATGTGCCGGGCGCCGTCGCTTTCCTGCTCGCCGCGCGTGCCGGTCAGCACCGACACATAGTTGGATATCGATTGGCCGGTCGCCGAGCGCGGCAACAGGCGCATCAAGGTCGCAAAATCTTCCAGCGTGGGGATCACCTTTTCCACGCCGGTGATGGCGACATGCACGGGCGGCACGGTGGTGCACATGCGGCCATTGCCCTCGTTGGTAACCAAAGCCACCGAGCCGGTTTCGGCAATCAGGAAATTTCCGCCCGATATGCCCATGTCCGCGCTCAGGAACTGCGGGCGCAGTTGTTCGCGCGCCTCGCGCGCCAAGGCGCGGATGTCGGTTTTGCGCGGCGTACCGTGGCGGCGCGCAAACAGTTCGGACACCTGTTCCACGGATTTGTGGAATACCGG
>JAEUNN010000220.1 GCA_016791085.1 Rhodocyclaceae bacterium
TTTGTACAGGCCGCCCGGACCAACCACCGGCACATTCCTCCATCTGCGCCGATAGGGCCCATTGATCCTATCTAACGGCCCGGCCATCCATTGCAAGCCGGCATGGGCAATTCGCTCGGCATGCCCCTCCGATGCAAGGACGATTTAAGCTTAGCACGAGCAAAATCAATGCGAATGCCGTTGCGTATGTAGCCGCGAGCTAACGCAAGGGTGCAGCGGAAATTTGCGGCCCCAAACGGCCCATTCCGGGGCGCCAGAACGGCAACATTAGGGCTGCTCCGCGCCCCGGATTTCCGGCGGCCAGCCGCGCGAATTCGCATTGGGCAGCGCAGACCGTTACCCGATGCGTGGCCGGCGCCGCCGGTGACGGGCCAGGTTTGCCCATGGCGCGGCCGGTCCGGTGCAGCGCGGCACGCACACTCCGAGCGATCGAGCACGGCCACGGATCATGCGACACCGCTTTGCGGTCTTGCAGCCGGAGCAATCGTCGTCAGGCGCGTGCCTGGCGGCGGCGGTTTTTGTCGGCGTATCGCAGGTCCCCGGCGCCACGCACGGTCTATGCAGAGCGGATAGCGCTCGCCCGGAGTGACGCCGGCTTACTCCAGGAACAGCCGCGCAGCGGCTTGGGGATTGGAAGGAAAGTAAAAGTGCATGTAGCTCGCCGTAAGCCGACCGCTGCGGTAGATGGCCTCGGCGCACGGACCGGCGGCGGGTGTGGCGCAGGCGATGGGCGCCAGCGTGGTATCGGCGGTCGAGTAGTGAAAGCTGTGGCCGCCCAGCCGGCCTTCCGGCAAAGCCGCCGTGCCCACGCCCAGGCCGGCCAATTTCGGGCGCATATGCACCGTGCCGGGCAGCAGGCCGAACATGGCGTGCGGCGCGCCGCCGGCGTCGTGCAAGCGCTCGAAACAGGCCATCATGCCGCCGCATTCGGCCAGCACAGGTTTGCCCGCCGCGACATGGGCGGCCAGCGCACCCGCCATGGAACGATTCGCGGCCAGCGTGCGGCCGTGCAGTTCCGGATAGCCGCCGGGCAGCCAGACGGCATCGCAGGGCGGCAGTTTTGCATCGGCCAACGGCGAAAAAAATATGAGCTTGGCGCCCATGGCCTGCAGGCAATCCAGGTTGGCCGGATACAGAAAACAGAATGCCGCGTCGCGCGCAACGGCTATTGCCTGGCCCGCCAGATGTCGCGGCCAGACCGGCGGCTCCGCAGCCGCGAACTCGAGCGGCGCCGGCAAGTGCATGGCGGAAGTGTCCGCAAGCAGCCCGGCCATGTGGTCGATGCGGCCATCAAGATCAACGATTTCGCCGGCCGGCAACAGGCCGAGGTGGCGCTCCGGCAGCGCGCCCCGCGCGTCGCCGGGCAAATGGCCCAGCCAGGCGATGTCGTCGGGCAAACTGGCGCGGCACAGTTGGGCGTGGTAGTCGCCGCCGACCCGGTTGGCCAGCACATGCGTAATCGGCGCGCCGTCCCGATAGTGCTTCAAGCCCCAGGCGATCGCGCCCAGACTACCGGCCATGGCGCTGGCGTCCATCACCAGCAGTATGGGGAGGCCGAGCATTCTGGCGAGTTGGGCCGCATCCGGCTGTCCGTCGTGCAGTCCCATCACGCCTTCGATCAGGATCAGATCCGCCTCTGCAGCGGCCCG
>JAEUNN010000243.1 GCA_016791085.1 Rhodocyclaceae bacterium
GCGGCCGAATTGAGGCTGTACGGCGGCCGCGCCAGCAGCAGCGATACGTAGGTGAAGGTGGCGACCTGGGTGAACAGCAGCAAAAAGCCGATCGCGAAGGTGTTGCGCAGTTCGGCATGGGCCAAGTGCGCGGCGGCCGCGCGCAGCATGGTCCGCGCGCTGCCGCGCGCGGCGGCGGTGGATTTGGGCACCCCGGCCAAAATCAGCGGAACCATGAAAATCGTGAGCAACCCCAGCGCGTGGAACGCGTGGCGCCAGCCGAACCAGTGCGCCACCACGCCGGTCAGAAAGCGGCCCATGAAACCGCCCAGCAGGGTGCCGGCGATATACAGGCCGGCCACGCGCAAGGCGCGCGCGCGGTCGCTGTCCTCGGCGAGCACGCCCAGCACGCCGGTCGTGATGCCGGGTACGAACAGGCCGGATATGAAACGCCACACCAGCATTTGCGTGAGCGTTTCGGCGCTGCCGCTCAGAATGGTGGCGATGCCGAGCAAACACATCGAGGCCACGATCACGCGCCGGCGCCCCAGGCTGTCGGCCAATATGCCGGCGAATGGCGCTACCAGCGCAACGGCCAGCGTACCCGCCGACACCGTGATGGTGGTGCCGCCGCTGGCGGTGCCGAATGCCGCTTCCAGTTCCGGCAGCAGAGCCTGGGGCGGGTAGAGGTTAAGGAAGGCGATGAAGCCGGCCGTGCAGATTGCCGCCTGTACGCGTGCCTGGGCCATGGCTCAGGCACGGCCGCGGCAGGGCGGGCGGCGCCCGGCGCCTACGGGTGCGCACATTTGCACCGGCACGCCGCGGCCGTCCGCAAGCGATGCATGCCAGGCGCGCTGCGCGCGCTGTCCGGAGCCCGTGCGCGGCCGGCCTCGGGCAAGGCCGGCGCACGCCTCACGCCGCAATCTGCAGACTGGCGAGGCGGGCATATAGACCTCCCTGGCGCAACAGTTCGGCCGGTGTGCCGGATTCGACCAGCCGGCCCTGCTCGAGCACCACGATGCGGTCGGCGTTCTGCACGGTGGATAGGCGGTGCGCGATCACCAGCGTGGTA
Organism: Rhodocyclaceae bacterium; assembly: GCA_016791085.1. Taxonomy (GTDB): domain Bacteria; phylum Pseudomonadota; class Gammaproteobacteria; order Burkholderiales; family Rhodocyclaceae; genus JAEUNM01. Next base: position 1,052 of record JAEUNN010000243.1, read on the forward strand.
CGGCCGCGCCGGGCCGCATCCAGCCCGCGCTGCACCAGCGCTTCGGATTCCGAATCGAGCGCGCTGGTGGCTTCGTCCAGCAACAAGAGCGGCGGATTTTTCAGGATGGCGCGCGCGATCGCGATGCGCTGGCGCTGTCCGCCCGACAGGCGCACGCCGCGCTCGCCCAGGAAGGTCCGATAGCCCTGCGGCAGGCGCAGGATGAATTCCTCGGCCTGCGCCGCGCGCGCTGCCGCATACACTTCGTCGTCGGTGGCGTCGGCGCGCCCGTAACGTATGTTGTCGAATGCGTCGGCGGAAAAAATGATGGGCTCCTGCGTCACGATGCCGATGTGCCGGCGCAGGTCCTTGGGGTCCAGGCTGCGGATATCCACGCCATTCACGCGTATGACGCCCGCGGCCACGTCGTAGAAGCGCAGCAGGAGCTGGAACACCGTGGTTTTGCCGGCGCCGCTGGGGCCCACCAGCGCGACCGTGCTGCCCGGCGCCACGGCCAGCGAAAAGTCGTCCAGCGCCGCGCTTTGCGGGCGCGACGGATAGTGGAAGCGCACCTGCTCGAAACTTACCGTGGCCTGCGGCGCCTGCGGCAGCGCCTGCGGCCTGGCCGGCGCCTGGATAAGGGGCTGCGTGGCCAATAATTCCATGAGCCGCTCGGTGGCCCCGGCGGCGCGCTGCACATCGCCCCATGTTTCGGCGATCACCCCCACCGAGCCCGCCACCAGTACCGCGTAGAGCACGAAGGATGTGAGCTGGCCGGTGCTCATGCTGCCGTCCGCGACGGCATTGGCGCCCATCCACAGCACGCACAGGATGGACGTGAATACGCCGCCTATCACCCCGGCCGTGAGCAGCGCGCGCACCCGCGTGCGCCGCAGCGCGGTCGCGAAACTGTGTTCCACGGTGGCGGAAAAGCGCTGCGTTTCAAATGCTTCCTGGGTATAGGCCTGCACCGTGGGAATGGCATTCAACACTTCGCCGGCCATGGCCGAACTGTCGGCGATGCGGTCCTGCGATTCGCGCGACAGGCGGCGCACGCGCCGGCCGGCCCAAATGAGCGGCCCCACCACGCCCAGCAAGAGCGCCAAGGTCCAGGCGAACAGGCGCGGGCTGGTCACCGCCAGCATGATGATGCCGCCGGCGAACTGGAAGGCGCTGCGCAAACCCATGGAAATGGACGAGCCCACCACGGTCTGCACCAGGGTGGTGTCGCCGGTCAGCCGCGACAGGACTTCGCCGGTGCGCGTGACCTCGAAATATTGCGGCGATTGCGTGAGGGTGCGCGCGAATATGGCGCTCCTCAGGTCGGCGGTCACGCGCTCGCCTATCCAGGTCACGAGGTAATAGCGCGACGCCACGAACATCGCCCAGATCAGCGCCAGGGCCACCAGCAGCATGAAATGCATGGCCTGCGGCGGAGCGCCGCGGCCGAAACTTTGGTCTATGAGCTGGCGCGACGCATACGGCACCGTGAGCAGGGCGGCGGATGCGCCGCACAACAGCATGAATGCGGCCGCGATGCGCGCGCGGTAGGGGCGCAGGAAGGGCTTCAGTCCGCCCAGCGCCGTGACCGGTCTGCGGGCGGGGGTGGCGGTGGTATCGGGCATGGCCCAGCATGATAGCGATGTTTGCCGGCACTGCCCGCCGCGCTGTCGCCTGTTGCATGCCCGGCTCGGCGCAACGGTGGCCGCGGCTTGGAAGCTGGCCCGCGCATCTGTTATCGTCCCGCCCATGCCGGCCGTGCGCAATGTCGCCGCACGCGCCGCGCCATGGTTGGCCGTCTACATGTCCGACAGCGAAAGCGAAACCGCCCTGTCCGGGTGGCGCGAAGAAATGCGCTCCGCCCATCTTTACCGCGTGGTGGCCGAGTGCGAAGCCGGCACGCCGCGCCAGGCGCTGTTCCTGGAACTTGCGCAGGCGGCGCAGGATCAGGCGGAAATCTGGAAACAGAGCGCCCGGCGCAACGGCGTCGCGGCGCCGGCGGGCTATGTCCCGGAACTGCGTACGCGCGTGGTCGCGGCACTGGTGCGGCGTTTCGGTCCGCGCGCCACGCGTTCCATGCTGGCGGCCATGAAAGTGCGCGGCATGTCGCTCTACACGCACGCCGTGCCGGGTCATCCCGTGCCGCGCGCGGGCATGCAGGAGCGCCGCCACAGCGGCCTGGAGGGCAGCGGCAATCTGCGCGCCGCGGTATTTGGCGCCAACGACGGGCTGGTGTCGAATTTGAGCCTCATCCTGGGCGTGGCCGGTGCCGGCGCGACGGCGGAAAATTTGCTGTTGACCGGCGTGGCCGGCTTGCTGGCCGGCGCGTTTTCGATGGCAGCCGGCGAATACGTGTCGGTGCGCTCGCAGCGTGAAATGCTCGAATACCAGCTTGCGCTGGAGCGCGAAGAACTGGCCGCCTATCCGCAGGAAGAGGCCGCCGAACTGGCGCTCATATACACCGCGCGCGGGCTGGACGCGGCGCACGCGCGCGACCTGGCGCAGGAAATGCTGCGCGACCCGGAACGCGGCCTGGAGGTGCTGGCGCGTGAAGAACTGGGCCTGAACCCCGACGAACTGGGCTCGCCCTGGGGCGCCGCGACGGCATCGTTTGCGGCCTTTTCCTGCGGCGCCGCGGTGCCGCTGCTGCCGCTGATTTTCATGCGCGGCGCCGCAACCTTGCCGGCGGCGGCCGGCCTGGCCGCTGCCGCGCTATTCGGCATGGGGGCCTTGCTGTCGCTATTTACGGGGCGCAACGCCTGGCTGGGCGGCGCGCGCATGCTGGCGGTAGGCGGCCTGGCCGGCGCGGCCACCTATGCCATCGGTCGCATGCTGGGGGTGGCCATCAACTGATGGCGCCGGGCCGGCTGGGATCAGCCCGGCACCTGGGCGATGCGCAGCATGTTGGTCGTGCCGGAAACGCCGAACGGCATGCCCGCCGTGATGGCCACGATGTCGCCCGGTTTTGCCAGCCCTTCGCGCACGGCCGTGCTGCAGGCGTAGTCGGCCATTTCGTTCACGTGTTCGATTTCATGCGTATGCACCGCATGCACCCCCCAGACCAGGGCGAGACGGCGCGCCGTCGTGAGGTTGGGGGTCATGGTCAGTATCGGTGCCGGCGGGCGTTCGCGCGCCATGCGCAGCGCCGAATAGCCGGAACTCGTATAGCTCACGCATACCGCGATATGGATCAGCGAAGTCACGGCGTGCAGCGCGCTGCCTATCGCGTCGGCGATGGACGCCTGCGACTGGGTGTGCGAGGCGTCGAGCATTTCGCGGTAATACGGGTCGCTTTCGGTCTGGGCGATGATGCTGTCCATCATGCGCACGGCTTCGATCGGGTAGTTGCCCGAGGCGGATTCGGCCGACAGCATGACCGCATCGACGCCGTCGTAAATGGCCGTGGCCACGTCGGACGCTTCGGCGCGCGTGGGCACCGGCGACACCACCATGGAATCCAGCATTTGTGTCGCCACGATCACGGGCTTGCCGGCCTTGCGGCAGGCGCGCACGATTTCCTTCTGGATGCGCGGCACCTTTTCGGCCGGCATTTCCACGCCCAGGTCGCCGCGGGCAACCATGACGGCATCGGTCAGCGCCACGATTTCGCGCAATTTCTGAATCGCCGCGGGCTTTTCGAGCTTGGCCACGATGCCGGCGCGGCCATTCACGATGGCCTTGATTTCGACGATGTCTTCGGGCCGCTGCACGAAAGACAGGGCGACCCAATCGACGCCCAGTTCCAGCCCGAAAGCCAGGTCGGCGCGGTCCTTTTCGGTCATGGCCGACAGCGGCAGCACCACGCCGGGCACATTCACGCCTTTGCGGTCCGACAACTGGCCGCCGTTGATGACGCGGGTGTGCGCGAAATCCGGGCCGCACTCCTCGACGCGCAGGCGCAATTTTCCGTCGTCTATGAGCAGGTCGGTGCCCGGGTGCAGGGCCGCGAATATTTCCGGGTGTGGCAGCGGCACGCGGCGCGGGTTGCCGGCGCGGGCGGTGTCCAGATCGAAGCGGAAATGTTCGCCGGCGGCCAGTCCTATCGGTCCGTGCTCGAAGGTGCCGACGCGCAGTTTCGGCCCCTGCAAATCCAGCATGATGCCTATCGGCCGGCCGGTCGTGGCTTCCAGTTCGCGCAACACCTCGTAGCGCGCGCGGTGGTCGGCATGCGAGCCGTGGCTGAAATTCAGCCGGAACACGTCGGCGCCGGCCTCGAACAGGGCGCGCAGGCGCTCCGGGGTGGAACTGGCGGGGCCGACGGTGGCGACGATTTTGGCGTTGCAGTGCTTGGACATATTATTTTTCCTTGGCAGGCCTGGGGCGGGGGAGGGCGCTGTCAGGCCGCCGGCGGCCGGCTCTGCCAGCGCTCCAGCCAGCCCAGCCCTTGCAGCGTACTTTGCGCGGGCTTGTATTCGCAGCCCACCCAGCCCTGATAGTCGAGCGCATCGAGAAAACCGAGCAGGAAGTCGTAATTGATTTCGCCGCTGCCGGGTTCGTGGCGGCCCGGCACGTCGGCGATCTGCACGTGGCCGATGCGGCTGATCAGACGCCGCAGCGTGTTGGCGAGGTCGCCCTCCATGCGCTGCATGTGGTAGACGTCATACTGCAGGAACACGTTGTCCGCATCCACGTCGGCGATCAAATCCATGGTCGCGTTCGAGTAGTGCAGGTAAAAGCCCGGTATGTCGTGCGTGTTGATGGGCTCGATGAGCAGGCGCAAGCCGGCGCGCGCGCATTCCGCGGCGGCGTGCTGCACGTTTGCGACCATGGTGGCGTACAACGCCTGGGTCGGAACGTCGGCCGGCGCGATGCCGGCCAGACAGTTCAGTTGCGGACAGCCCAGGGCCAGCGCGTATTCGATCGCCTGGTCCACGCCGGTGCGAAATTCGTCCATGCGCGAAGGATTGCAGGCGATGCCGCGATCACCGCCATCCCAGTCGCCGGCCGGCAGATTGAACAACACCTGCCGCAGCCCCGCATCGCGCAGGCGTGCCGCCAGGTCCTGTTTGTCCCAGGCGTAAGGAAACATGTACTCGACCGCGTCGAAGCCGGCGCGGCGGGCAGCCTCGAAGCGATCCGGAAACGCCTGCTCGGTGAACAGGAAACTCAGGTTGGCAGAAAATTTGGGCACGAATGCGTCCTCGCTGCGTTGGTTGGCGCGTGCGC
>JAEUNN010000252.1 GCA_016791085.1 Rhodocyclaceae bacterium
AGTTTCGGCACCCCGGACCGGCCCCTGATCGCCATGAGCCACGTCGAGCAGGAGCGCGCGCTCGTGGCGCTGGCCGATTGCGTGGACGACTTCCTGGTGCAGCGCCAGGCCGGCGCTTCGCGCGCCGAAACGCAGGCGCAGCCGCTGTCGTTTGACGACATACAGTTATTTTCGACCGCCACGGCTTTCGGCCTGGAAACCATAGATGGCATCCTGCAGCCGGAGTGGGCCAGCGACCCGCGCAAGGACCGCTACGGCGTGTATGCCGAATTGCGCGTGCAGGACGTGGTGCAGCGCATGCGGCGCATCGCGCCGGGCCGCCTCATGATGGGTTCGCCGGCCCACGAGCCGGAGCGCTTCCTCAAGGAACTGCAGCACGAGGTGGTGCTGAGCGCGCCGTTCTGGCTTGCCGATACGGCCTGCACGCAGGCGCTCTGGCAGGCCGTGACGGGGACCGACCCGAGCCGCTGCAAAGGTGCCCTGCGGCCCGTGGACATGGTCAGCTGGAATGACGTGGTAATGGGTTTCCTGCCGGCCCTGAATGCCATGCGGCCGGGGCTGGAAGCGGTGCTGCCGACCGAGGCGCAGTGGGAATATGCCTGCCGCGCCGGCACCGAAACCCCGTTCAGTTTCGGCGCCACGGTGAGCACCGATCAGGTCAATTTCGACGGCAACTATCCGTATGCGCATGCGCCCAGGGGCGTGGACCGCGGCTGCACCGTGGATGTCGCGGCCATGCCGGCGAATGCCTGGGGCCTCTACCAGATGCACGGCAATGTGTGGGAGTGGTGCGCCGACTGGTACGGCAATTACGGCATGAGCAAAGAAATCGACCCCACCGGCCCGCGCAGCGGCCGCGAGCGCGTATTGCGCGGCGGCAGCTGGAGCGACGGCGGCGCCTATTGCCGAGCGGCCTGCCGGCACGGCTACGAACCCGCCGAACGCAGCGACTATGTGGGGTTTCGTTTTGCCGTCGTGGAGCCGCCGTTCGGCCTGCCTTAGAGGCACTAAACGGCGGCGCGGCGCGCCTGCGTCCCATTCCCCAGCGATCCGGCCCGGTTGCGCGCGCCCGGCCCGGTGGCCGTCCGGCGGGAGGAAAATTTCCGGCCCGATGCCAGCGCCACCGATGCGAAAGGCCGGCGCCGTCCGCTCTGTCATTCGTCATTTCGCTGCGCCGCGCGCCGGTCGATAATGCAAACGGAAGGCCGTGAGCGGCGCCGCGTCGCGTCCGGATGCAGCTGGCGCCGCGGCGCGGCCCGGGGCGCGCGCCGGTGTGCGGGGCTGGCCGGCGTGCCAGCCCGAACCGACAAAGGAGGGCGACAAATGGACTATGACGTATTTCTGTCCCATTCCAGCAAGGACCGTACTGCGGTGGATCGCGTGAAGGCCGAACTGGAAGGCCTGGGTTATCGGGTGTGCGTGGATTACGAGGTGCTGCCTGAAATCGATCCGCAGGAAGTTACGCGCGATACCGCCAACGCCTTGCTCGAAGCGATGCGCGAATGTGCCGCGCTGATTTACGTGCTGGCGCCCGGCGCCGAAAGTTCCAACTGGATGCCCTGGGAAATGGGCGTGTTCGACGGCAGCCGCGGGCGCGTATTTGTGTGGCCGGAGGGCGGGGAAACCGAAATGTATGCGCGCGACCGGCGCTACACCGATCTTTATCCCGTGGTGCCGGCGGAAAACCGGCGCGCCTTCCTGGAAAAGCATTTGCCGCGCCGGGTCCGTGAATTGGCGCAGGTTGCGCCCCTGCGGCTCGACAAGTTCGAGCCGCCGCAGCCACAAATATTCGACTATGCGCAGCAAATGGCGACCGCCATGTTCGGCCGCGAATTACCGGCGCGGCTGGGTGATCCGGGCCAGGCCATGCAGGCGGTCACGGAAATCTGGACCGCCTGGTGGCGCCTCTGGGGCTTGCTGCCGCCACCCGTGCGGCCCGGCGCGAAGCGCTGAGGCGGTGACGCGGGGCGGCGCGCCGTCAGGTTTTTTTGCGCTTGCCGGGTCCGGCCGGACCGGCCACGCCGGGCGGCGCCTTGCGCGTTGCGGTTTGCGCATTCGTGCGCAGCACCGGCTTGCCGGCGCGCGCGCTTTGCCTGCTGCGCGCGCCCTTTGCCGGCGCCTCGGGCGCCGCCGCCAGGGCCGGAAATTCTCCCGCGCGCTCGCGCACCACCCATAGCGCCAGCGACTGGCCGGCCTTGAGCGGCTGGCGTGCACGCCGGCCGCTCAAGTCGTTCCAGCCGGCGATCTGGTCGGGGTCGAGCCGGCAACGCCGCGCCACGGCCGCCAAAGTTTCGCCCTTTTTGGCGCGCGTACGCACCAGCACGAGGTCGGGTGCGAGGTCGAAGGACGCTCTGGCTACCAGATTTTCCGCGGTGCGCGTGCCCGGCTGCGCCGCCAGGGGCAACAGCAGCACCGATCCGGCGGTAGGTTTCTTGCCGGCCGGGATATTGTTGATTTCGCGTATGCGCGCGGCCGGCACGCCGTGCGAGGCAGCGATGTCGCCCACCGGCGCGGTGGCGCTCAGTCTGACGACCGACCAGTTCGCGGTCGGACCTTTGTGGCTGGCGAGGCGCAGTTTCAGGCGCGCCGCGGCATCTTCGGGCAGCAGCAGCGTGGGCGTGGCGGCGGCCAGCACCAGCGGCTTGCGCAGCGTGGGATTGAGCGCCAGCAGGCGGTTTTCCGGCGTGCCGCACATATTCACGAGCAGGTCGAAATCTATGTCCTGGGCGAGCGGCACGCTCAACAGTTCGGTCTGTTCGGCAGCTTCCGGCAACTCTATGCCATAGGCCGCGGGGTCGGCCACCAGACGCCGCAGCGCGTCGATCTGCGGCACATAGTTGCGCGTTTCGCCGGGCATGGCCGCGGCAAGGTCGAGAAAGTCGCCGCTGCCGCCCTGCGCGCGGCGCCGGTCCACGGCGCGCTGCACGCTGCCTTCGCCCCAGTTGTAGGCGGCCATGGCCAGGTGCCAGTCGCCGAACTGCTGGTGCAGGGTTTGCAGATAGTCCAGCGCGGCGCGCGTCGAGGAGAGGATGTTCTTGCGGTCATCGACCAGGTGCGAGGTGCGCAACTCGAAGCGGCGCGCGGTAGGCGCCATGAATTGCCAGGTGCCGGTCGCCCCCACGGGCGAGCGGGCGTGCGGATTGAGCGAACTTTCCACCATGGGCAACAGCGCCAGTTCCAGCGGCATGCCGCGCGTTTCGAGTTCGGCCGCGATGAGGGGCAGATACATGCGCACGCGGTCGGCGCGCCGGCCGAAAAAGTTGCTGCGCGCAAATTGCTGCGCAAAGCGCTCGGC
>JAEUNN010000294.1 GCA_016791085.1 Rhodocyclaceae bacterium
CTCGAAGCGGTGAAAGACCTGCGCAAGTCAGGCTTGCTGAAAGTCAAGCAGGGTGTGACGTCCCTGGCCGAAATCGTGGCCACCACGAACGAGTGAGCGCAGGGCGCGACTGAGGAAAGCGTATGGCTACCGCCGCAAAAGTTGTCAGAAAAGAACGCCAGATCAAGGAATTCGTCTTCCAGTGGGAAGGCAAGGACAAGAGCGGCAAGGTGGTGCGCGGAGAAATGCGCGCCGGCGGCGAAACGCTGGTGCAGGCCACGCTTAGGCGCCAGGGCATCCTGGTCACGCGGGTCAAGAAACGCGCCTTCGGGCGTGGCGGTTCGGTCACCGAAAAAGACATCACGCTATTCACGCGCCAACTGGCCACCATGATGCGCTCGGGCGTGCCGCTGCTGCAGGCTTTCGACATCGTCGGCAAGAGCGCGTCGAATCGCGCGGTAGGCAAGCTGCTGTCGGAAATCCGCACCGAAGTCGAAACCGGATCGAGCCTGACCCAGGCATTCCGCAAATATCCCCAGCATTTCGACGCGCTGTTCTGCAATCTCGTCGCGGCCGGCGAACAGGCCGGTATTCTGGACAACCTGCTGGACCGTCTGGCCACCTATCGCGAAAAAATCCTTGCCGTCAAATCCAAAATAAAGTCGGCAATGTTCTATCCGCTGTCGGTCATCATCGTCGCCATCGTGATAACCGCGGTGATCATGATTTTCGTGATACCCGAATTCAAAAAGGTGTTCCAGAGCTTCGGCGCCGACCTGCCCGCGCCCACGCTGTTCGTGATCGCGCTGTCCGACGGCTTCGTGGCCTATTGGTACCTCATATTCGGCGTACTGATAGGTTCGATCTCGGCGCTCATCTACCTGTACAAACGATCGCCGCCCATGCAAATGGCGCTGGACCGGCTATTGCTCAAACTGCCTGTGATCGGCGATATCGTCATGAAAGCCACCGTGGCGCGCTGGGCGCGTACGCTGTCCACGATGTTCGCGGCCGGCGTGCCGCTCGTGGAAGCCCTCGATTCGGTGGGCGGCGCATCCGGCAACCAGGTGTACAAGGTGGCCACACGGCAAATCCAGACCGATGTTTCGACCGGTACCAGCCTGACCGTGGCAATGCAGACCGCGGCGGTATTTCCGATCATGGTCGTGCAGATGGTGTCGATAGGCGAAGAATCCGGCCAGCTCGACAGCATGTTGGGCAAGGTCGCGGATTTTTACGAGCGCGAAGTCGATGATGCGGTCGAAGCCATGTCCAGCCTCATGGAGCCGATCATCATGGTCGTGCTGGGCACGCTGATCGGCGGGTTGATCATCGCCATGTACCTGCCCATCTTCAAGGTTGCACAAACCGTCTGAAGCATGCAGGCCGGCATTTGGCAGGACATGCAGGCGCTGCTCGCCGACCCGCTGTGGCGGGCACTGGCGGGCGCCCTGCTCGGGCTTTGCATAGGCAGCTTCCTGAACGTCGTGATCCACCGTCTGCCGCGCATGATGCGGCGCGAGTGGGAAGCACAATGCGCGGAACTACGCGGCGAATCATTGCCCGACGCCCCGCCCCTGTCGCTGCTGCGGCCGCGCTCGCGCTGCCCGGCCTGCGGCCATGGCATCACGGCGGCCGAAAACATTCCGGTGCTAAGTTGGCTCTGGCTGCGCGGGCGCTGCAGCGCCTGCAAAACCCCCATAAGCATCCGCTATCCGCTGATAGAACTGCTGTGCGCGGGGCTCACGGTCGCGGTGCTGCTTAAATTCGGTGCCGGAGTCGTGGGCGGCGGCCTGCTCATCCTGGTGTGGAGCCTCATCGCGCTGGCGTTCATCGATCTGGACGAGCAATACCTTCCTGACGATATCACCCTGCCTTTGGCATGGGCCGGCCTGCTGTTCAATTACGCGAGCGGCTATGTGGACCTGCCCGCCGCGCTGACAGGCGCGGTGGCCGGCTACCTGAGCTTGTGGAGCATTTATTGGCTGTTCAAGCTCGCCACCGGCAAAGAAGGCATGGGCTACGGCGATTTCAAGCTGCTTGCCGCCCTCGGTGCCTGGCTGGGCTGGGCCATGTTGCCGGCGGTAATCCTGCTGTCCTCGGTGGTCGGCGCGCTGGTGGGCATCACGCTCATCGCAACGCGTCAGCACGAACGCCAGAACCCCATACCGTTCGGGCCCTATCTGGCCGCAGCCGGGCTGATCGCCCTGTTTTTCGGACGCGAATTGAACACCGCCTATCTGGGCACCCTGCTGCACTGACGTGGCCTGCAAGGGCCCCCACGGCCGCCCGATGCACCGCGCGGCCTGGCATTTCCGGCAGGTGCGGTGCCGGGCCGCGGCGGGTTGCAGGCGCTCACCACACGCCCCGGCGCCCGTCGCTAGCGCCGCGGGATGCGCCCGCGCACTTGAAATTTGTGCCGCACGCCACTATTTTCAGACACGCTGGGGCCTCCGCCTATTGCCAGACGGGGGTGTTTTTCGGCTATAATTCAAAGCTTTATTGGAGGTGGCCATGCCCATCTACGAGTATCGCTGTTCGGATTGCGGACACCAGAAAGACGTGCTGCAAAAAGTCAGCGCGGCACCGCTCACCACCTGCCCCGCCTGCGGCAAGGAAACTTTCGCCAAGCTAATCAGCGCGGCCGGCTTCCAGTTGAAAGGCAGCGGCTGGTATGCCACCGACTTCAAGAGCGGCGGCGGCGCGGCTGCCAAATCCACGGGCAGCGCAGAAAGCGGTACGGCAGACAAGGCGGCTCCCGCCACGCCGTGCGGCTCGTCCTGTGCCTGCCATTGATGAAGCGTTATTTCATAACGGGTCTGCTGATCTGGATCCCGCTGGCCATCACGCTGGCGGTGCTGGACTGGATAGTCGGTACCCTGGACCGGTCGCTGGAACTGCTGCCGGCGTCGTTGCATCCGGAAATGTTCCTGGGCTTCCGCATGCGCGGCCTGGGCGTGGTGCTCATGCTGCTGGTGGTGTTCCTGACCGGGCTGATAGGCGCCAATTTCATCGGGCAGCGCGTGTTCCGCTTCTGGGAAGCCCTGCTCGCCCGCATCCCGGTCGTAAAGTCCATCTATTACGGCGTCAAACAGGTTTCCGACACGCTGTTTTCGTCGAGCGGCGAAGCGTTCCGCAAGGCCCTGCTGGTGCAGTACCCGCACCAGGGCACCTGGACCATCGCCTTCCTGACCGGGCAACCGGGCGGCGATGTGGCCAATCACCTGACCGAGCACGTCGCGGTCTATGTTCCGACCACGCCTAATCCGACCTCCGGTTTTTTCCTGCTGGTGGCCAAACGTGACGTGATCGAACTCGACATGAGCATAGACGAGGCGCTCAAATACGTCATTTCCATGGGCGTGGTACCGCCCCCGCGGCGCCAGCCGAACTCTCCGCACCAACAAACCAGCCCCGCCCTGCAGAAT
>JAEUNN010000316.1 GCA_016791085.1 Rhodocyclaceae bacterium
TCGCCGCTATCTATGCGCACCGCACCGATATTTACGCCCTCGCGCGCAAGTTCCACGACCTTGCGCGCCGCGGCCAGGCTGTCGTAGGTGTCGATGAGCACCGCACTGGCAGCCGGGAAGGCCTCGGCATAATTGCGGAACGCCGCCTTTTCGTCGCCGCATGCCTGCACATAGGAATGCGCCATGGTGCCGAACAGCGGAATATCCCAGGCCTGCCCCGCCGCAACAGTGGCCGTGCCGGCAAAGCCGGCCAGGTAGGCGGCGCGCGCCGACAGCAGTCCGGCTTCGGCACCGTGGGCGCGGCGCAGCCCGAAGTCGATGAGCAATTTGCGGGGCGCCGCGAGCACGCAGCGCGCGGCCTTGGACGCCACCAGGGTAGGCAATTGCAGCAGATTGATGAGCCGCGTTTCGACGATTTGCGCCTGGGCTATCGGCGCGACCACGCGCAGCAGCGGCTCGCCGCCAAATACCGGCGTGCCTTCGGGCACTGCCCACACGTCGCCGCCAAAGCGCCAGTCGGCCAGATCGCGCACGAAACTTTTGTCGAAGCGGCCGCAGTGAGCGAGCCAGTCGATTTCGTCGCGCGTAAAGCGCGCGCCTTGCAGAAACTGCAGCGCCTGTTCCAGTCCCGCGGCAAGCAGAAAATTGCGCGTGGGCGGCAGGCGCCGCACGAACAGTTCGAACACCGCCGTGCCGTTCATGCCGGCGCGCGCATAGGCCTGCAGCATGGTCAATTGATAGAGGTCGGTCAGCAACATTGCATCCTGGTCCTCAAGCCGGGCGCGGCATTTCCACTCGCCACCCGGCGCGCGCGCGGTTCGCGCCCGCGGCCGGTCCGGCCGATGCTGTTAAGATTGCGGCCGGCGCCATTCACCATGTTCCGGATCACCCTTTCCAACCGCTGCGAATACCTGCTGGACGCGCTGTGCGAACAGTTTGGCGACGCCTGCGGCGACCCCTTCGAGCCGCTGCAGGTAATCGTCCCCAGCGCGGCGCTGCAGCGCCACATCGAACTTGCCCTGGCGGACCGGCTGGGCATCTGCGCGAACGTCGAATTCAGCTACCTGGGCAGCTGGCTGTGGCGCCAGATCGGCCGCCTGGTTCCGGTGGCGCCCGACACGCCGTTCGCCGCGGCGCGGCTCGCCTGGCGCATTTACGCGCTGTTCGGCGAGCGTGCCTTTACGGCGCGCCACGAACGTCTGTCCGCCTGGCTCGCGGCCGCCGACCCCGGCATGCGTCTGGACCTGGCGCGCCGCTCGGCACAGCTCATCGAACAATACATCACCTACCGGCCGGACTGGCTTGACATATGGCAACGCGGCGCGATGCCCGGCGACGCCGCCATCGCGCGCCACCCGGATGCGGCATGGCAGGCCGATCTGTGGCGGCAAATCTGTGCCGCCCTGGGTGTGCCGCCGCATCATCCGGCCGAGGTCTTTTTCCGCCGCCTCGACGACGATCCGGGCGCCGCGGCACAGTTGCCGCGCAGCGCGGCGGTATTTGCCCTGCCCGCCCTGCCGCCGGCCCACCTGCACTTGCTCGGACGGCTGGGCCGCCACATCGATATCCGCCTGTACATGCACAACCCCTGCCAGGAATACTGGTTCGACCTGGTGGATCGCAGCCGGCTCACCTGGCTCCAGGCGCGCGGCCGCGCCGACTACCATGAAACCGGCCACAGCCTGCTCGCGGCCTGGGGCAAACAAAGCAAATCCTGCCTGGGACTGGTGCTGTCCGAAGACATCGCACAGGCGCTGGACCAGGACAGCCGCTTCGTTGCACTGACGGGCACGCACAGACTGGCGCGCCTGCACAATGCCATACTCGACCTGGCCGAACCGGCGCCGGGCAGCCAGCCCGCGGCAGCGGACGACCGCAGCGTGGAACTGCACGTATGCCACTCCAGCGCGCGCGAAATCGAAGTGCTGCACGATCAGTTGTTGGCCCGCTTTGCGGCCGACCCGAGCCTGCGCGCGCAGGACATACTGGTCGCCACGCCCGACCTGGATACCGCGGCGCCGCTCATAGACGCGGTATTCGGCCAGGCACCGCCCGAGCGGCGCATTCCCTACTCCATCACCGGACGTGCCGCGCGCGGCGAAAACCCGATCGCGCGGGCGCTGGCCGATTTGCTCGCGCTTGCGCGCGGGCGCCATAACGCGAGCGCCGTATTCGGGCTGCTGCAGCAGGAGCCCGTGGCTGAAAGATTCGACCTCGACGCCGCCGACCTCGACACGCTGCGCGACTGGATGCGCGAGGCCGGCATACGCTGGGCGCTGGACGCCGACGACAAACTCGAACTGGGCCTGCCGCCGGCCGCCATACACAGTTTCGACGACGGATTGCAGCGCCTGTTCCTGGCCTATGCGCTGGGCGACGCAGCGGCCCTGTGTGCCGGGCGCAACGCGGCGGGCAACCCGGAAGGCCTGGAAGCGCTGTTGCTCGGGCGCTTTGCGCACTACGTCGATTGGTTGCGCCGGATCGACCGCGCCTGGGCCGTTCCCATGCCGGCCGCTGAATGGCAGGCCGCGCTGCTCGCGGCGCTGGACAGGCTGGTGCCGCAGGACGGCGTCTGGCTGGACGCGGCGGCCGAAGTGCGCGCCGGGTTGGGCGAATTGTTCGACGCCATCCGCTCCGCCACGCCGGACCTGGCGCTGCCGCTGGAAGTCGTGCGCGATGCCGTAGCCGAGCTGTACGCGCGCCCGGCGCGCGGCGGCGTGCCTTCCGGCGCGGTCACTTTCGCCGCCATGGGCGCCCTGCGCGGGCTGCCGTATCGCGTGGTGTGTCTGTTGGGCATGAACGACGGCGTATTCCCGGGCACCGCAAGGGCAGCGGAATTCGACCTCATGGCCGCCGCGCCGCGCCCCGGCGACCGCCAGCGCCGCGACGACGAACGCAATCTGTTCCTCGACCTGGTGCTGGCCGCGCGCGACGCGCTCATCATCACCTGCACCGGGCGCAGCCAGCGCGACGCAAGTCCACTGCCGCCATCCGTGCTGGTGGCGGAACTGTTGGACTACCTGGCCACGGCGGCGGCCGATCCGGGCCAGCCGGC
>JAEUNN010000330.1 GCA_016791085.1 Rhodocyclaceae bacterium
GCTGGCCAGAAGTCTGGCCCCGGCGCTGTCGCACGGCGCCGCGGCAGCAGACCTGATACGACCGCAAGCCGGATTGCCGCGCCTGCACGTACTGCTCGACGGCGGCAGCGCCGCCATCGTGGCGGCGGCCCTGCCGGGCAATTGCAGCGACTGGCCGATGGGCGTGCCACGGCTCAAAATGCCCGGCGCCGCACCTTCGCGGGCCACGCTGAAACTGCACGAAGCCATCCTTACCCTGCTGAGCGGGCCGGAACGGGAGGCATGGTTCGTGCCCGGCATGAGCGCGGTGGACCTGGGCGCCGCACCGGGCGGCTGGACCTGGCAACTGGTACAGCGCCACCTGCGCGTCGCTGCCGTCGATAATGCGACGATCGCCCCCGCCCTGCTGGATTCCGGCCTGGTTCGGCACTATCGCGAAGACGGCTTCCGCTTCCGGCCCGCAAAGCCGGTCGATTGGATGGTATGCGACATGGTCGAACAACCCGCGCGCGTGGCGCAGCTTGCCGCCGGCTGGCTGGCCCGCGGCTGGTGCCAGCACGCCATATTCAACCTCAAACTGCCCATGCGCCGGCGCTACGAAGAACTCGAACGCTGCCGCGCGCTGATTGCAACGGCGCTGGATGGCGTGCCGTACGAGCTGCGCATCAAACAGTTATTTCACGATCGCGAAGAGGTTACGGCCTACCTCGGACATGGCGCCATACCGAAAAACCGTGACCGGCGGAAAAACCCTTTATAATGAAGGGTTGGCAATATTTGCACCAAACAATTGGTCACGCTGCAGCAATGAATTTTTCCGATCTCGACCTGTTGCCCGAACTCCTCCAGGCGGTAGCCGATTCCGGCTATACCGAGCCTACGCCTATCCAGCGTCAGGCCATCCCGGTCGTGCTGGCCGGACGCGACGTCATGGGCGGCGCGCAAACCGGTACCGGCAAGACCGCGGGTTTCACGCTGCCGCTGTTGCAGCGCCTGGCGCCCACGGCGAACACTTCGCCCTCGCCGGCGCGCCATCCGGTACGTGCGCTTATCCTGTGCCCCACGCGCGAACTGGCTTTGCAGGTGCATGAAAGCGTATGCACTTACGGCCGCCACATCGCGCTGCGCTCGACCTGCATTTACGGCGGCGTCGACATGGACGCGCAAACCAAACAATTGCGC
>JAEUNN010000338.1 GCA_016791085.1 Rhodocyclaceae bacterium
CGCGAAGGCGTCCTGATCGGCCCGCGCGATGCGGAAATCGGTGGCCACGTTCTCCGCCGTTTCGGGCATGGAATCGACGCCATAAGCGGCGCGCATGGAAGGATTCACGAAGCGCCAGCCTATGGTCGTGTCCTCGATGCGGGCGTTGCGCGAGTAGGCGCCATCCGCCTTGCCCATCACGAAAGGTGCGCGGCTCATGCTTTCCACGCCGCCCGCCAGCATGAGATCCACTTCGCCGCTTTTGATGCCGCGCGAGGCCAGTGCGATGGCGTCCAGGCTGGAACCGCACAGGCGGTTCACGGTGGTGCCGGGCACCACATCGGGCAGACCGGCCAGCAGCAGCGCCATGCGCGCGACATTGCGGTTATCTTCGCCGGCCTGATTGGCGCAGCCGTAAATCACGTCGTCCACGGCCTCCCAGTCGAGTTGCGGGTGGCGTTCCATGAGCGCCTTGAGCGGCACGGCGGCCAGGTCGTCGGCGCGCATGGCGGCCAGGCTGCCGCCGTAGCGGCCGAAAGGCGTGCGCAGCGCATCGCAGATATAAGCATTCATTGCGGGCTCCTCAGGCGGCCTGCGCGACGGGGGCGCGCGCGTCCATGAGCGGCACGCCGGTCAGGCGCGCCAGTTCGGCGAATTCCAGGCCCGGCACGATTTCCGTGACGGCCAGGCCCTGCGGCGTCACGTCCATGACGGCCAGATCGGTATAGATGCGGTCCACACAGGCCAGGCCCGTGACCGGATAGTCGCAGCGCTCGACGATTTTGCTGGCGCCGGATTTCGTCAGGTGATCCATCATGACGAACACGCGGCGCGCGCCCACGGCCAAATCCATGGCCCCGCCCACGGCCGGTATGGCGTCCGCGGCGCCGGTATGCCAGTTGGCGAGATCGCCCGCGACCGACACCTGGTAAGCCCCCAGCACGCATATGTCCAGATGGCCGCCGCGCATCATGGCGAAACTGTCGGCGTGGTGGAAATAACAGCCGCCGGCCAATAGCGTGACCGGCTCCTTGCCGGCGTTGATTAGTTCCGCATCCTCTTCCCCGGCGGCCGGCGCCGGGCCCATGCCCAGCAGTCCGTTTTCGCTGTGCAGAAAAATTTCGCGGTCGGGCGGCAGGTAATTGCCCACCCGCGTGGGCGCGCCTATGCCCAGATTGACGTAGCTGCCTTCGGGTATGTCGCGCGCGATGCGCTGGGCAAGCTGGTTGCGGTTCAGTGACTGATACATGTCGAATTCTCCTTATGCGGCGAGCCGCAGCGGCGCGGCCACCTGGACCACGCGTTGCACGAATATGCCCGGCGTCACGATGCTTTCCGGGTCCAGTTCGCCGAGCGCGGCGATGCGCTCCACCTGGGCCACGGCGCAGCGCGCCGCGGTAGCCATGATGGGACCGAAATTGCGTGCGGTTTTGCGATACACCAGGTTGCCCCAGCGGTCCGCCGCGGCCGCCTTGATGAGCGCGAAATCGGCGTGTATGGGCGTTTCGAACACATAGTCGCGCCCGTCGATGCGCCGCGTTTCCTTGCCCTGCGCGAGCAGCGTGCCGTAGCCGGTGGGCGTGTATATGCCGCCCAGACCGGCACCCGCGGCCTGGATGCGCGCGGCGAGGTTGCCCTGCGGCACCAGTTCCAGTTCCACGCGGCCGGCGCGGTACAGGGCGTCGAACACCTGCGAATCGGCCTGGCGCGGAAACGAACAGATCATCTTGCGCACGCGCCCGGCTTTGAGCAGCGCCGCCAGTCCGGTTTCGCCGTTGCCGGCGTTGTTATTGACTATCGTAAGTTCGCGCGCGCCCTGGTCTATCAGCGCGTCGATTAGTTCCGCCGGCTGCCCGGCCGTGCCGAAGCCACCTATCATGACGGTGGCGCCGTCGAATATGCCGGATACCGCTTGCGCGAGTCCTGGCACGATTTTGTTGATCATCATCAGTCCTTTTAGTCTGTTACGGCGCGCTGGGCGCCGGTGCTTGCATGTGGGTGGAACGGCTGCGTTTTCTGTCGCCAGTTGCCGTGGCTCCCGCGCTGTGACGCCCCGTCCCGGACGCATCCGGCGGCGCGCGGGCGGGCACGCGCGGGCGGGACGCCCGCGCCCCCAGGGCCTGCCAAACCTGGCCCTGATACCTGCCGCCGGCCATGCAGAATGGGTTGAGGCTGAACGCCGCTAGCCATCATTAGTCCGTTCCGCAACCGCCCATCGATGGGTAGCGCGGGGCTCAAGCCATCCTATGCGGGGAACGCGGCTCAGCCCTGATCCCCACCTCCCACCGGCAGCACGCTGCCGGTGATATAAGACGCCTCGTCGCTGGCCAGAAACAGGATCGCGCGCACCTGTTCGTCTATCGTGCCGTAGCGGTGCATGAGGCTGGACGCGACGGTCTGGTCCACGATGCCCTGGTACCAGATTTCTTCCTGGCGGGTCGGTTGCGCGGCGTTGCGCGGAATTTTTCGCGGCGGCGCGGCGGTGCCGCCGGTGGCCACCGCATTCACGCGTATGCCGTGGCCCGCCTGTTCGAACGCCAGGCTGGCCGTGAGCGCATTCACGCCGCCCTTGGCGGCCGAATAAGGGATGCGATAAATGCCGCGCGTGGCGATGGACGACACATTCACGATCGTGCCGCCGCCGGCCGCCTGCATGGCCGGCAGCACGGCGCGGCAGCCCCACAGTGTGGGGAACAGCGAACGCCGGATTTCGGCTTCTATCTGGTCGTCGGCGTATTCCTCGTAAGGCTGGGCCCATATCGTGCCGCCCACGTTATTGATGAGCACATCCACGCGCCCGAACTGCGCCAGCGCCGCTGCCACCATTTCGCGCGCGCCGGCAGCGGATTCGAGGTCCGCCACCACGGCCAGCGCGGCCTGTCCGCGCTGGAGAATTTCGGCGGCCACTTCATGCACCAGCGCGGCGCGGTCCACCAGCACCACGCTCGCGCCCTCGTCCGCCGCGGCCAGCGCGACGCCCCGGCCTATGCCCTGGGCCGCGCCGGTAACGACCACCACCTTGCCGGCAAATCTGTGTGCGGCGCTCATTTGCCGGCTCCCGAAGTGCTGGC
>JAEUNN010000356.1 GCA_016791085.1 Rhodocyclaceae bacterium
GCAAGGACGCACGATCTTCGTCGAACAGCAGGGCCAGGAAGCATTCCGGCTTGCCGATCAGGTCGGACGGGCGCAGGTCGAGCAGGGCGGAGCTGCCTTCGCTCACATACAGGAAACGCCAGGTGCCGCGCGGCTCGATCAACAGCTGGAACACCATGCCCGGCAGATTGGTGGCCAGGGCGCGGAAACGCGCTTCGCTTTCATGCACGGCTTCGAGCGCCACGCGATGTTCGGAGCGGTTGCGCGCCTCGCGGATTTCGCGTTCCACGGCGGGCACCAGGCGGTCCATGCGGTCCTTGGACAGGTAGTCGTGCGCGCCCGCGCGCATGGCGGCGATGGCGGTATCTTCGTCGATATGGCCGGAAACGATGATGAACGGTATGTCCAGTCCGCGTGCCTGCATCAGTTGAAGGGCCGCCGTGGCATTGAAGCGCGGCATGCTGTGGTCGGCCAGGATGACGTCCCAGTGCTCGCGTTCGAGCGCGCCGGCCATGTCCTCGGCGCAATCCACGATGGCGTGGCGGGTACGGTAATTGGCCGAGCGGAACAACTGCAGCATGAGCAGCGCGTCGTCCTCGCAATCTTCGATGACCAGCACGCGTAATTGCGCGCGCGCGCTGGCGGAGGCAGGGGCGGGGGCGTCGGCAACCATGTTGGAAGTGTATCCTGCCTGCGCGCTGTTTAGCCAGCCGGCACGCCGCGCGGCGGCGCACGCGTAGTGACTTGACGGCCGCGCGGCCGCCCAGCCGTTATAATTCGCGCCGCGCCGGCATAGCTCAGCAGGTAGAGCAACCGCCTTGTAAGCGGTAGGTCGCGGGTTCGATTCCTGTTGCCGGCACCATCAAACCAATTCCGATACAGCGCGGGCATGGCTGTGCCTGCGGCGCGGCACGCCTCGCGTGGGTCTGACGCAGGCTGGCGGCGGCTGCGCGGGCGGGACGCCGCGCGGCCCGCTACATGACTTGCGGCGGCTGCGCTCCGGCAACCTCGGCGAACAGTTCGTCCATGCGCAAAAATTCTATGGCCTCGCGCACGGCCGGGCGGGGATGCGTGATTTCGCCGCATTTGCCGGCATGTTCCAGGGCCTGCCTGAACATCACCAATAGCTGCAGGCCGGCACTGTCCATGTCGGCGGCGCCGGAAATATCCAGTTCCACGTGGTCGAATTCGGCGATCGCATTCAGGATGCGGAATTTGTGCTCGATCGAATAAGGGCTGGTGAGCGGCTCGGTCACGGCGATACGGCAGTACTTGGACATGATGGGTCGTGCGGGCATGCGGTTGTCAGGCATCCGGGCGCGGGCGGATATTTGCCCGCGGCCGGGGTTGTTTGCCTAACGGCAGCCGCGCGGCGGCCTTTAGTCGCTCGCCGCGGATATCTGTGCGGCATTGTCGCGGCTTCGAGGCGTGTGCATGGCCACAGGGCGGGCAGGCGCGCCCGCCGGGACGGCCGCGCGGAAGCAGCCGGCACGGGTTGCACGCCGGGTCCGGCGCGGCCGCTGCAGGGCGGAAAGTGCCCGGGCGCTGCCGCGGCGTCAGCCGGCGAGCCGCGCGTACAGGGCGTCGAAACCCGGGTAGTCGGACGCGGCGATGCAAAATTTGCGCGCGCAGGCGCTCCAGGAGCGGTCGGTCGCCATGGCGTCTCGAAAGCCCGCGGCATCGGTGACCCAGGTGCCGCCGATGAGGTTCACGCCGCGCGCGAACAGGGGGTCGGGCAAACAGCCGGCGCTGGGCCCTATCATGCTGAAAAAGCGCGCGCCGTGGCAGGCCGCCAGCATGTGATCGAGCGTGTCGTTGAGCAGCAGCGTGCTGGTCGATACGACCTTGTTGCAGCCGGCCAGATCGGCCGCATCCAGCGTAACCCGGTAGCCGTCGCGTTCGCCGGCCAGGTCGGCGCGCAGTTCGGCCACCGTGAGGCGCGCCCCGCTCGCGACGATGCCGGCCAGTAGCGGCGGGAACAGACCTATCATGCCGACGTGGTCGCCCGGACCGGGGTGCAGTTGGGCGACCGAATTGGTGGTCCAGTCCGGTTCGAAGCCTACACGCGCAAAAAAGCAGCGCGAAATCGCATTGACCGCGGCAAAGCCCAGGGTACGCGCGAGCGCATCGGTTCCGGCATAGCCGCGCGCAATTTCCAGCGCGTCGCGGCCGGCCAGGCCCAGCCCCGGCGCGGCCTGGAGCATGCGTTCCAGGGTGTCGTCGAGCAGCAGGTAGCTGAGGCCGAAAGAACCGTCCTCGAGTTCCAGCGCGCAAAATTCGGCATCTTTGGATTTGCGCGCGGCGGGCGCCGGCAGGTGCAGCGCGCGCACACGCGGCAGCGGCGCCGCTTGCGCGACGCGTTCGAGCAGGGCGATGAATTCGGCGGCGATGGCCATGGTCGGAATGCTTGGCGTGGGTTGAAGGTGGGGCGTAAACGTGTGGCCGTCAGCGCACGCGAACTTTCATGAGGCGGTTCTGGTCGCGCTTCCAGTCCTTTTCCTTTTCGGACTCGCGCTTTTCGAACTGGCGCTTGCCTTTGGCCAGCCCGACCGCGGCTTTGACACGGCCTTTGGTGTAATGCAGGTCGAGCGGAACCAGGGTGTAGCCGGCGCGTTCGACCTTGCCGATCAGGCGTTCGATTTCGTGCCGGTGCAACAGCAATTTGCGCGTGCGCACCGGATCCGGGTGGATGTGCGTGGACGCGGTTGGCAGCGGCGATACGTGCATGCCGAACAGGAAAATTTCGCCGCGCTGCACGATCACGTAGGCCTCTTTCAATTGCACGCGGCCGGCGCGTACGGCTTTGACTTCCCAGCCTGCAAATGCGATACCTGCTTCGAAGCGCTCT
>JAEUNN010000390.1 GCA_016791085.1 Rhodocyclaceae bacterium
CTGCGCCTGCGTTTCGGCGCGCGAAGCGCCGGCCTGGCGCTGCACCAGGAAGTCGTCCACGCAATCGGCCAGCGCCACGAGCGCGCGCTCCTGCTCGACGTGGCTCATGGCGATCAGGGGCCGGTCCGGGGTGCCGAAACTGGCCATGCCGGCAAAATCGAAATTGCGCAAGCCCGCCCTGGCGACCGGACTTACGAACAGCGGCACCACGGTAAGACTGCCGCTGCGATGGCCGTGCAGCAATTGCGGCAGTTCGTCGTGCACCACGTGCGCGCAGCCCAGGAGCGGAGCGGACAGCAGCAGGATGGCCAGACCGCCCTGGTCGGACGGCCCTTGCACGGTTTGACTCCACGGCTCGGCCGGCTGGATGAGCTGGCCGGTGGCAAGTTCCACCAGGCGCGCGCCGGCGTGTGCGTCGACCACCGGCTGCAATTGCTGTTTGACACGATCGAACCAGCGCAGCGGCGACGCATTGTCGGCGCGCGCATAACACACGTAAATGTGCAGTTCGTTATTGTGCATGGAGGCCAAGTGTAGCGCAGTGCCCGGCGTCGCGGCAGGGCGCGTGCAAGCGCCCACGCCCAGCCAGGCAGACCGGCGGCGCGGCGCTCGAAACCTGCGCGCGGCGGGCGGCCTCAGCGTCCCAGCAGTTGCGCCAGGGTGCGGCGCAGCCAGAGGTTCCCCGCGTCGGCGTGGAAGCGTTCATGCCAGTGTTGTTTGACCGCGAAGTGCGGCAGCGCCAGGGGCGGGTCGAACATGCGCACGCGCTCCTGCGCGGCCAGGGTTTCGCCGAGCCGGCGCGGCACGATCACCAGCAGTTCGGTCTGCGCGACGATGCGCGCGACCCCGAGAAAACTGGGCACCTTGAGCACCACGCGGCGGTTGTAACCGTGCTGCGCCATGAGTTTGTCCACGATGTAATGGCCGGTGCCGGAAGTGGTCACGATGATGTGGCCTTCGGCCAGGAAGGCCTCGCGGTCCGGCCGGCTTTGCAGGCGCGGGTGATTTTCCGCGGCCAGTCCGACGAAATTCTGCTCGAACAGGGTTTGCTGATAAAAGCCCGCCTCCAGGTGCGGCATGAAGCCCACGGCGAGGTCTATTTCGCCGGCTTCGAGGCGGCGCGGACTGTCGGTGGATATGCGTTCGGCCTGGACGCGCAGGCCCGGCGCCGTGGCGCGCAGGTGGTTCACGAGCACCGGCAGCACCACGACTTCACTGATGTCGGTCATGCAGATGCGGAATTCGCGCTCGGCGCTGGCCGCGTCGAATGCCGCGCGCGGGCCGGCCAGCCGCGTGAGGCAATCCACCGTGGCGGCGATATCCGGATAGATGTGCTGCGCATACGGCGTGGGCTCCATGCCGCGCGAAGTGCGCGTGAATAGCCGGTCGTTGAAATGCCGGCGCAACTTGCCCAGCGCGATGCTGGCGTTGGCCTGCGCGAGGCCCAGCGTATCGGCCGCGCGCGACACGCTTTGCGTGCGGTAAATCTCGACAAATACGGCCAGCCAGTCGATATCCAGTTTGGCCATGGCTACCTCAATATAGAAACGCAATTTACCTTATAACTTTACATATCTTTACGCAATAGTCTCCCCGTTCCAAACTGCAGTCACTTCAACGGAGGAGACTCAAATGAAACAGACCCACCAATCCGAACCCGTCCTGATCGCCGGCGGCGGCATCGGCGGCTTGGCCGCCGCGCTCGCGCTGGTGCGCGCCGGCTACGCCGTCAAGGTGCTGGAACAGGCGCCGCAACTGGGCGAAATCGGCGCCGGCATACAGCTGGGCCCGAACGCCTTCGCGGCTTTCGACGCCCTCGGCATAGGTCCGCTGGCGCGCAGCCGCGCCGTCTATACGGACGAAATGGTGATGCACGACGCGCTCGACGCGAGCCTGGTCGGGCGCATCCCGACCGGCGCGGAATTCCGCGCGCGCTTCGGCAACCCCTATGCCGTGATCCACCGCGCCGACGTGCATCAGTCCTTGCTCGAAGGCGCGCTGGAATGCGGCCGCGTGGAAGTGTGCACGGCCACCACGGTGCAGCGTGTCGAGCAGGACGACGCAGGCGTGACGGTATTCGACACCGCCGGCCGCAGCCACCGCGGCAGCCTGCTGGTCGGCGCCGACGGCGTCAAATCCGCGGTGCGCCGCCAGTACGTGGGCGACGACGCGCGCGTATCCGGCCACGTGGTGTACCGCGCCGTGGTGGACAAGGAACAGTTCCCGGCCGAACTGCGCTGGAACGCGGCCAGCATCTGGGTCGGCCCGAACTGCCACCTGGTGCATTACCCGCTGCGCGGCGGCGAACAGTACAACGTGGTGGTCACCTTCCACAGCCGCGAAAAAGAGGAGTGGAGCGTGCGCGAAGGCAGCCGCGCGGAAGTGCAGAGCTATTTCGAAGGCATAAGCCCGGTCGCGCGTCAACTGATAGATCTGCCCAAGGACTGGAAGCGCTGGGCCACCGCGGACCGCGAACCTATCGGCCAATGGGCCTACGGCCGCGCCGTGCTGCTGGGTGACGCGGCCCACCCGACGCTGCAATACCTGGCCCAGGGCGCCTGCATGGCCATGGAAGACGCGGTCACGCTGGGCCGCGCACTGACCGAACACGGCGGCGACTACCGCCGCGCCTACGCGCATTACGAGCGCGCGCGCATCGCCCGCACCGCGCGCGTGGTGCTGTCGGCGCGCGAAATGGGTCGCATTTTCCACGCCAAGGGCGTCGAGCGCCTGGTGCGCAACCAGCTCTGGGCCGGCCGCAGCCAGGAGCGCTTTTACGACGCGCTGGAATGGCTGTACGGCTGGCGCGAACAGAACTGCCTCGGCAACTGACACGCCATCCATCCACCCCCGACCGGAGACCCCGAAATGCTGGAACTTGCCCGCCTGGAAGATTTGCCCGCGGATTATCGCGCGGCGCTGGGCACACAAAATCTCGTGCCCTTGTGGCCCAACTTGCGCGGCGTATTGCCGCCCGGCCAGCCGCGCCCGAAAACCCTGCCCACGCACTGGTCGTATGAGTCGCTCAAGCCGCTGTTGCTGGCGGCCGGCGAACTGACGCCGATAGAAAAAGCCGAGCGCCGCGTGCTGGTGCTGGCCAACCCGGGCCACGGCCTGGAAAACATGCAGGCCAGCGCGGCCATGTACCTGGGCATGCAATTGCTGCTGCCCGGCGAGTGGGCACCCGCGCACCGCCACACGCCCAATGCCGTGCGCATGATCGTGGAAGGCACCGGCGCCTACACCACGGTCGACGGCGAGCGCTGCGCCATGGAGCGCGGCGACCTCATCCTGACGCCGACCGGACTGTGGCACGAACACGCCCACGACGGCGCCGAACCCGTGGTGTGGCTGGACGTGCTGGATTTGCCCCTGGTGTATTACCTGGAGGCGTCCTACCACGAGGACGGCCCGCGCCAGGCCGTGCGGCCGGGTGCCGGCGAACGCCGCTACGCGCGTGGCGGCCTGCTGCCGGCGCCGCTGTTCGAGCGCGGCACGCGCGCCTATCCGATGTTGCGCTACCCCTGGCGCGAAGCGCGCGCCGCGCTGGAACAACTGGCCGCCGCGGAACCCGGGCTCGATGCCGTGCAGATCGAATATGTGAACCCCGAAAACGGCGCGCACGTGCAGAACATTCTGGGCTTTTACGCGCTCATGCTGCGCCCGGGTCAAACCCTCAGTTTGCCGCGCCGTTCGCCGGCCGCGGTGTTCCATCTGATCGAAGGCAGCGCCACGGTCAGCGTGGATGCGCAGCAATTCAAGCTGGCGCCGGCCGACACCTGCTGCGCGCCGGGATTTAGCCGCGTCACGCTCGCCAACGCGTCGGCCGACCAGCCGGCATTCATTTTCATCGCCGACGAAGGCCCGCTGCACGAAAAGCTGGGCCTCATCGAAACCCGCAATTAATCCATAAACGACACCACCCACAGGAGACTTACATGAGCACCACTTATCTCTGGAATCCGCCCGCCCCCGCCTCCCTGCCGGTGCGCGGCACGGACGCACGCCTGCCCATCAACCGGCTGTTTTTCGTGGGCCGCAATTACCACGCCCATGCCATCGAAATGGGCCGCCCGGTCGATAAGGCCACGGCGCATCTGTTCTATTTCACCAAGTCGCCCGGCACCCTGGTCGAATCCGGCGCCTGCGTGGCTTACCCGCCCGGCACGCAGGATTTTCAGCACGAAATGGAACTGGTCGTGGCGCTGGGCGCGCCCGGCTTCGGCGTGGCCGTGGAGGACGCGGCAAAGCTCATTTACGGCTATGCCTGCGGACTGGACATGACGCGGCGCGACCTGCAGCTTGCCGCGCGCGAACAGGGCCGGCCCTGGGACCTCGGCAAGGACGTCGAACAATCTTCGGTGGTGTCGGAAATCGTGCCGGCCGCGGGCCAGGTGCTGAGCCAGGGCGCGCTGGAAATGCGCGTGAATGGCGCCACGCGCCAGCGCTCCGACATCGCGCGGCTCATCTGGAATGTCGCCGAAATCATCGCCGACCTGTCGCGCTTCTATCACCTCCAGCCCGGCGACCTGATATTCACGGGCACGCCGGAAGGCGTGGGTCCGGTGGTGGCGGGCGACCGCATCGAAGGCAGCATAGAAAACGTCGGCAGCATCGCGCTCACGATAGGCGCGGCAGAGTGAGCGCGATGAAACTGCACAACTATTTCCGCAGCGGCAGCTCGCACCGGCTGCGCATTGCGCTAAACCTGAAAGGTCTGGAATACGACTATGTGGCCGTGGATTTGCGCCGCGACGCACAGCTCGGGGCCGGCTATCGCGCGCTCAATCCGCAAGGCCTGGTGCCGGCGCTCGAAGTCGATGGCGGCGTGCTCATCCAGTCGCCCGCCATCATCGAGTGGCTGGAAGAGCGCCATCCCGAGCCGCCGCTGTTGCCGGCGGACGCGGCCGGACGCGCGCGCGTGCGTGCGCTCGCCGCAATCGTGGGCTGCGACGTGCATCCGCTGAATAACCGCCGCGTGCTGGAGTACCTGCGCCACCGCCTGCGCCAGGACGAAAGCGCCGTGCAGGCCTGGTGCGCGACCTGGATCGCGGCCGGCTTCGACGCGATCGAGGCGCTGCTGGCAGCCGACGGCGCGCGCGGCCGCTTCTGCCACGGCGACTCGCCCACGCTTGCGGACGTGTACCTGGTGCCGCAGGTGGAAAGCGCGCGGCGCTTTGAAGTGGACCTCGCGCCCTGGCCGCGCATCGTGGCGGTGGATGCCGCCTGCCGCGAACTGGACGCGTTCCGGCGCGCCGCACCCGCGCTGCAGCCGGACGCCGCACACTGATTTTTGACTACGAAGTGCGCGCGGGCACGGCCCTGGCCGGCACCGCGCGCCCACCCACCCAATTGGAGGCAACCGAAATGCAAACCCAACCCGCCGTCAACGTGACGGAATTCATCAACCACCACCCGCTGTCCGGCTTTCAGATCATGATTGCCGTGCTGTGCTTCCTGATCGTGGCCATAGACGGTTTCGATACCGCCGCGATCGGCTTTCTGGCCCCCGCCATACGCGCCGAATGGCAACTGTCGGCGGCCGAACTGGCGCCGCTGTTCGGCGCCGGCCTGGCCGGACTGATGGCCGGTGCATTCGTGTTCGGCCCGCTCGCGGACAAATTCGGGCGCAAGTCCGTGCTGGTCGCCTGCGTGGCATTTTTCGGCATCGCCAGCGCCGTGTCGGCCGGCGCGACATCGGTGTGGGAACTGGTGTTACTGCGCTTCCTGACCGGCCTGGGCCTGGGCGGTGCGATGCCCAATTCGGTTACCCTGACCTCCGAGTTCTGCCCCGACAAGCGCCGTTCTTTCCTGGTCACGACCATGTTCTGCGGCTTCACGGTCGGTTCGGCGCTGGGCGGCTTGGCCTCGGCACAACTGGTCGAAGCTTATGGCTGGCGCTCGGTGCTGCTGCTGGGCGGCGTGCTGCCGCTCGCGCTGTTGCCCGTCATGTTCTGGAAACTGCCGGAATCCGTGCGCTACCTGGTCATGCAGGGCGCCGACGGCACGCGCGTTGCGAACATCCTGGCGCGCATCGCCCCCGACCCGCAACTGGCCGGCGCGCATTTCGTGGTCACCCACGAAAAGCCCAAGGGCTTTCCGGTCGGCCACCTGTTCCGCCCGGACCTGCTGCGCGGCACGCTCCTGTTGTGGCTCACTTTCTTCATGAGCCTGCTGGTCATTTATTTGCTGTCGAGCTGGCTGCCGACGCTCATCAAGAGCACCGGCGTATCGCTCAAGACGGCCGCGCTGGTCACCATGATGTTCCAGGTGGGCGGCACCCTGGGCGCGATCCTGCTGGGCTGGCTCATGGACCGCCATGCGCCGCACCGCGTGCTGGCCATCAGCTACGCCGCGGCCGGGCTGTTCATCGCAGCCATCGGTGCGGTGGCCGGCACGCCCTGGCTGGTCGGGGCGGCGGTATTCGGCGCGGGCTTCTGTCTGTCCGGTTCGCAGGTCGGCGCCAACGCCTTTGCCGCCAGCTTCTATCCGACCGACTGCCGCGCCACCGGCGTGAGCTGGGCCAATGGCGTGGGCCGCATCGGCTCCGTGCTGGGTTCCATGGGCGGTGCCGCCATGGTGAGCTGGAACTTGCCGCTGGCCGGCGTGTTCCTGCTGGTCGGCGTGCCGGCCGTGCTGGCCGGGCTCACGATATCCGCGCTGGCGCCCCAATCCGCCAGCGCGCGCCCGGCGCTGGCGTAAATCCGCAGCGCCGCATACGGCCGGCAAGCTGCGCAGGCGGCTTGCCGGCCGCGGCATTTGCAGGCCGGCGGCGCCCGGCCCGGAAGGTGGGGCGTGCTATGCTCGCCGGGCCGGCGCAGCACGCGCTTTCCTTTACGCACGCATTCCGCCATGCCGCAATTTCCCGCCCGCCTAGACAGCCGCCTGCCCGCAGTCGGCACCACCATATTCACCGTCATGTCGCGCCTGGCCGCCGAATGCGGGGCCATCAACCTGTCGCAGGGCTACCCGGATTTCAACGCCGAAGACGCACTGTTCGAGGCCGTCGCGCGGCACATGCGCGACAACCGCAACCAGTACGCGCCCATGGCCGGCACGCCGGAACTGCGCGCCGCCATCGCCGCCAAGGTGCGCGCAAGTTACGGCGCCGACTACGACGTGGAACAGGAAATTACCGTCACGGCCGGCGCCACCCAGGCCATATTCACGGCCGTGACGGCGCTGGTGCGCCCGGGCGACGAGGTGATCGTGTTCGAGCCGGTGTATGACTCGTATGTCCCGTCCATCTCGTTGTGCGGCGCCACGCCGGTATATGCGCGGCTCGATGCGCCGGATTTCCGGCCCGACTGGGAAACCGTGGCGCGGCTCATCACGCCGAAAACGCGCATGATCATGATCAACACGCCGCACAACCCTACCGGCTCGGCCTGGTGCGCGGAAGACATGCAGGCGCTCGCGCGCCTGACCGAGAACACGTCCATCGTCGTGCTGTCGGACGAAGTGTATGAACATATCGTATTCGACGGCCGCCGCCACGAAAGCGTGGCGCGCACGCCGGCTCTGGCCGATCGCAGCGTGATCGTGTCGAGTTTCGGCAAGACTTTCCACGTGACGGGCTGGAAAGTCGGCTATGCGCTGGCACCGGCCGCCCTGATGGCGGAATTCCGCAAGGTGCATCAGTTCAACGTGTTTACGGTCAATACGCCGGTACAGCTCGCGCTGGCGGACTACCTGGGCGAGCCGCGCCGCTACCTGGACCTGCCGGATTTCTATCAGGCCAAGCGCGATTTTTTCCGCGCCGGACTGGCCGCCTCGCGCTTTGAACTGCTGCCCGCGGCCGGCACCTATTTCCAGCTCGCGCGCTATGCCGCGATCAGCGACGAGAACGACGCGGCTTTCGCGCGCCGGCTCACGCGCGAACATGGCGTGGCGGCGATTCCGCTGTCGGCCTTCTATCGCGCTGCCGGCACCGAGCGCATCGTGCGCTTCTGTTTCGCCAAGAACGAATCCACGCTGGCCGAGGCCTGTACGCGCCTATGCAAGGTCTGAGCACCTCATGCGGCGCGCGCGCGGCGCGCCCGCCGTCCCCGCCGCGATGAACGATAGCGCCAAGCCGGTGCGCGATGCGCCGCCGCCCGCGGGCGGCCTGCCGGACGACAACGCGGCACCGGCCGCCGCAGCGCGGCCGCCCGATGCGGCCGCTACGCGCGGCGCCCCGCCCGGCGCGGACGCCACGCCGGTACTCGAGGCGCTGCAGCGCATGCCGGCCAGCCTGCCGGTAACCGGCCTGTTTCTGCTGGTGCTGCTGGCGGTGGTGTATTTCGCGCGGCCGCTGCTATTTCCCATCCTGCTCGCCATATTGCTCGCGCTCATGCTGTCGCCGCTGGTGCGCCTGCTCAAGAAGCTGCGCCTGCCCGAGCCGGTGGGCGCGGCAGTGGTCGTGGCCGGATTGCTGGCGGCCATCGCGCTGGGTCTGTTCGACCTGGCCGACCCGGCCGCGGCCTGGATAGATCGCGCCCCGGCCATGATGCGCGAAGTGGAATCCAAATTGCGCCAGCTCAAAAAGCCGGTCGAAAGCGTGCGCCGTGCGACCGAAAAAGTCGAATCGCTGGCGACCGTTCCAGGCGGCCCGAAAACCCCGGAAGTGGTGGTCAAACAGCCGCCCCTGAGCGCACTGCTGCTGCACAACACGCAAGCGTTCGCGGTCGGCGCGATTTCGACCGTGGTGCTGCTGTATTTTTTGCTGGCTTCGGGCGACCTGTTCCTGCGCAAGCTCATGCGCATCGCGCCCAGCACCGAGGGCAGCCGGCGCGCGGTCGAGGTCGGGCGCCGCATCCAGCAGGAACTTGGCCGCTATTTCGCCATGCTGTGCTGCCTCAATATCGCGCTGGGTTGTGTGGTTGCGTTCGCCACCTATTTGCTCGGCATGCCCAATCCGGTGCTGTGGGGCGTGCTGGTGGGCCTCCTGAATTTCATCCCCTACCTGGGTCCGACCTTAAGTCTGGCCACGCTCACGCTGGCCGCGCTGGTAAGCTTCCGCAGCCTGGGCGAGGCGCTTACGGTGCCGGCGGTTTTTCTGGCCATAGAATTTTTCAACGGCCAGATCGTCCACCCCCTGGTAGCCGGACGCATGATGGCGCTCAATCCGGTGGCAATATTCATTGCCTTCCTGTTCTGGGGCTGGATGTGGGGCATCGCCGGCATGCTGATCGCCGCACCGCTGCTGGTGGTGCTCAAGGTGTTCTGCGACCACATCGACCGCCTGGCTTTCGTGGGCGAATTTCTGAGTCGCGACTGAGCGTTGCGGCGCTTTCCCGCAGCAAATTTTTGCACGCGCCGGCGCGCGTGCCGGAGTGCATATGTTCGGAGCGATACCACCTGTCACGCGCGGCCTGCTGCTGGCCAATGGCGCGGTGTACATGCTGCAGATTTTGCTGGGAAACTGGCTGCTCGCGCTATTTGCGCTATGGCCGCCCGGCAGCGGCTGGTTCATGCCCTGGCAGCTCGTGACCTATGGTTTTTTGCATGGCGGCTTGTACCACCTGCTGTTCAACTGTCTGGCCTTGTTCATGTTCGGGTCCGACGTGGAGCGGGTGTTCGGCCGCGCGCGCTTCCTGAACTTCTATTTCGTCTGCGTGATTTCGGCGGCGCTGGCGCAACTATTGTTTTCGCTGCTGCGCGAAGGGCCGCCCTATCCCACGGTGGGCGCGTCGGGCGGGGTATTCGGCATTTTGCTGGCATTCGGCATGCTGTTCCCGAACCGCATGATATTGCTGATTTTTCCGCCCATCCCCATGAAGGCCTGGGTATTCGTGACGCTATACGGCGTGGTCGAACTGGTATTGGGCGTCACCGGCACGGCAGCCGGTGTCGCGCATTTCGCTCACCTGGGCGGCATGCTGGGCGGTTTTCTGATGCTGCGCCATTACGCCAGCCGCCGGCGCTGACGCGCGCGCCGGGCCGCCCGGCTTTGTGTCAGTGCGGCCCGGGCCCCTCCCGCTTGGGATTTTTGCGCCACACGCCGAATAGTGCGCCCAGCTTGTGGCTGACCGGTTCGCGTTCGTCCGACAGCACGTCGAGAAAATCCGACAGGCGTTTCGACTTCATGACGGTGTAGAAGGTGACCCAGGTGGTCGCGCTTAAAATGCCGGCAAAGTAGAAAAATTTCTCCACCGCGCTCAGTTCCGAGAGCGATAGCAGGTTCATGCCGAAAAAGCCGGTGACCGTGGTGCCTATGAGGCCGAACGCGGTTACCACGGTCAGGCGTACCACGGTGTTTGCCTGGCGCCGCAGCGAATCGGAATCCAGATAGGTGTCCATGTCGTGGATGCGCTCGCGCACTTCCGCGTACAGCTGGTCCGTGCCCAGATAGCCGCGCAACATCTGATACAACTCGCGCGCCTGCGACTGGTCGGAAATGTGGTGAAACCAGTAGCGGTGCGTGAAACGCAGGAAAATTTCCTTGAGCTGGCGGATTTCGCGTTTGAAGCGCTTGATCGACTCGGGATTCTGGATATCCAGGCGCTTGAGCCAGAACACCAGACGGTCCGCCATCATGAATAGCGCCGCCTTGTGCATGTGCGGAATCAGGAACAGCATGAAATACTGGTGGCGGAACTGCTGCAGCAAGCCGCCCTTGAGCGAGTAGAAAAACTTCTGCCGGGCGCCGCCTATCAGCATGAA
>JAEUNN010000398.1 GCA_016791085.1 Rhodocyclaceae bacterium
CCCCAGGCCAGCGCCAGGCGGCGCGCGGTGGTGCGGCGCGGGGTCATGCCTATGATGGGCGCCTGGGGGCGTTCGCGTGCCAGGCGCAGCGCCGAATAGCCGGAACTCGTATAGGCCACCGTGGCGGCCACCGACAGTACGCCGGAAATTTTGCTGACGGCCGCGCCTATCGCATCCGCGGTGCTCGATTTCGACGCCGTGCGCCCGGCATTGATGGCGTCGCGGTAGAGCGGGTCGATTTCGGTGCGCGCGATGATGCGGTCCATGATGCGCACCGCCTCCAGCGGGTATTTGCCGGCGGCCGACTCGGCCGACAGCATGACCGCATCGGCGCCGTCGTAAATCGCGGTGGCCACGTCCGACGCTTCGGCGCGCGTGGGTACCGGCGCGCTCACCATGGATTCGAGCATTTGCGTGGCCACGATGACCGGTTTGCCGGCATTGCGGCAGGCGCGCACGATGCGCTTCTGGATGGCCGGCAGGCGCTCCGGCGGCATTTCCACGCCCAGGTCGCCGCGCGCAACCATGATCGCGTCGGCTTCCCGGACGATGGCATCGAGGCCCACGATGGCGGCCGGTTTTTCGAGTTTGGCGACGATGCCGGCGCTGCCTTCGACGATGCGCTTGATTTCGATGATGTCCTCGGCGCGCTGCACGAACGACAGGGCCACCCAATCGACGCCCAGCGACAGCGCGTAATCGAGATCCTCGCGGTCCTTGGCGGTGAGCGCCGACAGCGGCAGCACGACGCCCGGCACATTGACGCCCTTGCGGTCCGACAGCGGGCCGCCGGCGATCACGCGGGTATCCGCGAAATCCGGCCCGCAGCGCTCGACCTTCAGGCGTATGCGGCCGTCGTCGAGCAGCAGATCGGTGCCTTCGACCAGCGCGCGGAATATTTCCGGGTGCGGCATGGATACGCGCGAGGCGTCGCCCGGCGTGGCGCTGTCGAGGTCGAGCCGGAACGCCGCGCCTTCGGCAAGTTGTACCGGGCTAAGGGCGAACTTGCCCACGCGCAGTTTGGGCCCTTGCAGATCGGCCAATACGCCTATGGGGCGGCCGACGTCGCGTTCCGTGGCGCGTATCAGGTCGAACCGTGCCTTGTGGTCGGCATGGCTGCCGTGGCTGAAATTGAGCCGGAACACATCGGCGCCGGCTTCGAACAGTCCGCGTATCGTGGCGGCGTCGGAGCTGGCGGGACCCAGCGTGGCGACCAGTTTGGCGTGGCGCAGTCGGTGCATGTCGTCTTTCCGTAATGGGTGGTCGGCGCCGCCATATCGGGCGGCGCAAAAAAGCTTGCTATGGTAATGCCTGGCCGCCAGGCCGCAGGTCCTGGTGAGCGGCGGGTGGGCGTTTCCCGCCATGCCGGGCCGCTCGGGGCGGCTTTGCGGACGGCAAGCCGTGTCGAACTTACCGGCGCGGGCGGCCGCTTCGGCGGGCGCGGGCGCCGGCCGGCCCGGCTTCGCGGCGCGGCCGCTGCATCCTCATGGCTGGGCCGCGCCGGCGATCAGGATGGCACGAAAATCATTGACATTGGTGAGCGTGGGCCCGGTAATCAGGGAATCGCCCAGCGCTTCGAAAAAGCCGTGGCCGTCGTTGTCGTCGAGGCGCTCGCGCGGGCGCATGCCCAGTGCCCAGGCGCGCGCGAGCGTGTCCGGCGCGAGCAGTGCGCCGGCGATTTCTTCCTGGCCGTCCACGCCGTCGGTATCGCCGGCCACCGCATACACCTGCCGGGCACCCTGCAAGGCCAGCGCCAAAGCCAGCAAAAATTCGACATTGCGCCCGCCGCGGCCGTTGCCGCGCACGGTTACGGTGGTTTCGCCGCCGGACAGCAGCACGCAGGGCGCGGCGATGGGCTGGCCGTGGTTCACCACCTGTAGCGCGATGCCGCCCATCACCTTGCCTACCTCGCGCGCTTCACCCTCCAGGCTGTCGCCCAGTATGAGCGGGGTCACGCCGGCCGCGCGCGCCACAGCGGCGGCGGCTTCCAGCGCCATTTGCGGCGTGGCGATCAGGTGCGTGGTGACGCCGGCGAGGCGTGGGTCGCCCGGCTTGATGGTT
>JAEUNN010000414.1 GCA_016791085.1 Rhodocyclaceae bacterium
TCGCGCGGCCTCAATACGTGTCGTTGGACTGTTTGTCCTGGATCAGCGCATTCACCCGGTCGACGTAGTCATTGAACCAGGTCGAGCCCGTATCGGGCGCGACGAAGCCCTGCAGATAACCGTCGAAACCGTCGATGGGACCATTCGGGCCGGCGGCGCCGAAGTCGTGTTCGCCGTCTTTCGCGGCGATTTCCTGATTGGTGCGATAGACGTAGTAATCGAACCACCCCGAACCGGTATCGGTGCGCTCCATGGAGCCCACATATTGGTCGAAACTAAGATCCGTCACATCCCTGCCCTGCGCGCCGTTCGCGCCTATCAGCGCCGCGCAGGACGCGGCCGTCAGCGCGACCAAGCGAGTCGTTACTTTCATGATCACCTCCTAAACGAGGACACTGCCCTGCCGCGCGGCGCAGCCGGTCCGCCACCACGGGCAGCCAAAACCAGGCCGGGCGAAGGGCGCGGACAGGTGGCACACCTGGCGACCCGGCCCGCTGCGGTACGGCCAGCCGCGCGACCGGAAAGCGTGACACCCCACTGCATGCGCCTTTCAACCCGGCAAAATTTGGATGGCAAACACGTGGCGCGGTTCGCAGCGTTACATTTTCGAAGCCGCCGCCGGCACCACTCGCCCGCCGGCAGGCGCCCCGGCGCGTGCAAATGCGGGCGCGCCACCGCTCCCGTCCGGACCCCACTGACGCTCCACTCAGCGCGCCAGCCGGCGGACGCCAAAGCCGGCCGGCCTCGCCTCGCCCCTGCGCGCGCGCGCGCCGGCCGTGCCGGTTACAAACGCAACAAACCCCCGCGACAAACGCAATGGACGGGCAACCGCCGGATCGCAAAGTGCCGACACGCACTTACCGACGGAGACCCCACACCATGCCCGCCACGCAAACCGCAACGCGCCCGCTCGACCCGGTCCGCGCACGCCTGTCCGCGCTCTGTGCGGCCCTGCTGCTGGCCGGCTGCGCGAGCTTTCCCGAACGCGCGGCGCGGCCCGAACTGCGCCACGCCGCCGCGCATGCCAGCGAGCAATCGTTCGCGGCTCCGCTCGCACAGTGGCCGGCGGACGACTGGTGGTCCGCCTACGGCGACGCCCAGCTCGACAGGCTGATCGCCGAAGGTCTGGCCGGCGCGCCCACCATCGCCGTCGCGGC
>JAEUNN010000418.1 GCA_016791085.1 Rhodocyclaceae bacterium
CGCGTTGCAACAGGGGGCGGAGCAGGAAGGTCGCGCACGAAATTCGGAATGACATGTATGCGCCCCGCAGCGACGATGTTTTTCGCCCACAGCGCCACAACCTCGGTCTGCACCACGACTTTTGCGGCCAACGGGTACAGAATGCGCCGCGCCAGTATCCATGAACGTCCAATCCGATAGCGGCGCGGATCGACGCGCTCGGACACGACGACGGGCGTGCCGGAAGCGGGCAAGGCTGCCAGCATGCGCACGTTGGTCTGCTCGATGAAGCTGATTACGATGTCCGGCCCGAACGCCTGCACGGCGCGCCGTATCATCAGACTGCGGCGGATGTTGCCGATGACGCTCTGCCAGATCGATGTGGACTCCCAGATGATATCCAGCGCGATGCGCTCGACGCGATCGTCAAGTCGATACTGATCGGCGTCCGACCTGACCAGGGTGAGCACGGCGACTGCATGCCCGCGCCCGGCGAACGCATTGGCAAGTTCCGCGATCACGCGCTCCGCACCGCCCGCGGAAAGACTGGATACCGCAAACAGGATGCGGCGCGACTTCACACCTTTTCCCAGAGCAGCCAGAATCCGCCGGCAACGCGGTGCGACATGACGCTACGCATGCACGCCTTGTCCAGCCAGGAAAGCGGATATAACAGCCAGCCCAGCAGGCAGCGTCCGACATAGTAGGCGCCCTGGTGGCGCTCGCGGTACAAGGGCAGTGCAAGTACTTCGCTCGCGATGAGGCGCAGAGCCGTCGCGGGCCCGACGTTCTGACCGTGATCGAGCAGCTTGTGGCCCGGCAATAGTTGTTTGCACCCTTCCTGGGTCCAGCGGCGATAGTCATGCGTGTCGCCCGCCGCGGACACATGAAAGTTATATATGAACGGGACTTCGATCCACAATTTCCCGCCCGGCTTGACGACTCGGATCAACTCCGCGAGGGCCTTTTGCTCGCTCGATACATGTTCCAGCACACTGGTGCACACCACCAGGTCGAACGTTGCGCTGTCAAACGGCAGTCCTTTGCATGCGTCCGCAACCACATCCACTCCGGCGCGCGTCACGACATCGGTGGTCATGACGTGCGGCGCGAGCCGTCTGCCGCCTGATCCCACGTCCAATACCCGGCATGAGTTCGTCACCTGTGCCATAAGTTGGCTGCTGCAATGGAGGTGAACCGGTGCTTGTCTCAGGCCCATGTTGCACGTCCTGCAATTGCGAATGCATACCCGGTTGCGTGCGTCACGCACCGGTCGGGAGCGCGCAGCCGGCATGCGCCGCGACGGACATTGCAGCGGCCGGCCGGCACGCCGGCCGGTGTGCGCGCTCGGCAAGGCGGGGGTGGGGGCAAGTCCGCCTCGCGACGGTAGCGGTCGGCCCGGCTTGACTGCCGCGGCGAGCGCCGCCCGGTGGCATGGCGTTGCAGGGATGCGATCATCGGGATCTCGCTCACGGCACGCCGATGACGGCGATACTGAATGCATAGCCCCGGTTCTGCAGCAGCCGCCACAGTGCGCGCGGCAGCGCGTTGCGCAGAATGCGGTGTGCGCGCGTTGCGGCCAGATCGCCATAGCCGAATTTTGCGGCCACGCGCAGGCCGGCGTCGCGAACGATGGCGGCAAGCTGGTCGATGGAATATATCCTTTCATCCGTGATCGCTGCGGCGTATGCCGTGTATCGGGTGGGTACCTGGATCAATACCTGCCGAGCACACTTTGCCTGTTCCTGCAACAGGCGGACGGTGATCTCCCGATCGAAATGTTCGAGCACGCCGCAGGAATAGGCGAGGTCGTAGCGGCCATAATGGCGCGAAAGGTCAGCTGCCTCGGCCACCTCGAAGCGGGTGCCGCAACCCAGCATGCGCGATTGCCGGTTGGCCAGATCGACCAGCCGCGGCTCGTTGTCTATGCCCACCACCTGATAACCCAGCGCCGACAGATACAGGTCCGACCAGCCTGGCCCACAGCCCACGTCCAGTATGCGGGCAGGCGGCGCGCAGTGTCGCGCAATCATGCCGTAAAGTGTTTCGTTGAACTGCCAGTGCGCCACGGCGGCTTTGAGCCAGTCCTGGCTGAATGCTCCGGATGAGTCGAAATAGGTGTGCCAGCGTTCGGTCATGTTCAGTCTTTCTTTGCGTCGCGCCGGGCGCTGAAAGTCAGGATGAATCCGCAACCCAGCCGGTCCAGCAGCAATTCGACGGGCTGCGTGAGCAGGCGGTCGAGGTGGCTTGCCATGCGGACCCAGACCGACGCGGTGCCGCGCCACTTGCACCAGAACAGGTCCGGGTCGTCCAGTTGTTTCCATTCCGCCAGCGCTTCGGGCGCCGCGTAGCCGAGTGCACGCTTGGCCATGTAGAGCAGCCCTCCGTTCAGGGTGCCGGCGAAAATTTTCTGGTCGGTCACCAGCCGGTCCAGGGTGAGTCCCTCGGTGCTGCAAAGCCGCCGTATCGCAGAACGCGTGAACAGCGTCAGGTGCCTGGGAAAGTCGTCCGCCTGATAGTAGCGCGCCTGGATGGAATTCAGGTTGGTCACGAGCGCGATCAGGTGGCCGCCAGGTTGCAGCAAGGTCGCCGCTTTCGCAAAGAACCGATGCGGCTCATATACGTGCTCCAGCACTGCCCAGAAGGTGATCGCGTCATAACGCCTGTCGCCAAATTCCATCGCGAGAAAGTCGCCGTAACGTATGGGCAGATGCGCTGGGTTGGGCACTTTCTGATCCAGTTCGACGCCTTCCACTGTCCAGCCCTTTTGCTGCATGAACCACAGGAATTCGCCTTTCTGCGCGCCTATGTCGAGCAGCCGCCCAGGCGGGATTCCATCCAGCCAGCGCGCCTTCGCGCGCAACTGGGGCATGCGTTTGGTCACGATGGTCGGCCAGTCCAGTTTGCCGTCCGCCCCTTCCCATGACCAATAAAACGCCTCCGGATAATAATCCGCAATGCTTTCAACAGTCGGGCGCGGACTAAGATAACCGGCACCGCAGTCGTCACAGCGTTTGACGCCAAAGCGGTGATCACTGATACCGAACAGGTAGTCGGTCGTCCAGTACAGCGTGTGTGCCTGGGTGCAGCCGCAGAGCGGGCAAGGAACTTCGACGGGATCAGGCAGCCGGGTCATCGGTAAGCGACGTAAGGCCAGTCGGAGGCCGGTTCATGGGCGGGCGAGGGCCGCCGGCCGGGGTTCGAGGTAGCGGATCCCGAGCAGCACGACGGCGGCGGCGGATGCGGAAAGTCCGATCGCGACCGATAGTTCGCCCAATATCGGGCGCAGTGAGTAGTAGGCGATACAAAGCCCGGCAAGGCTGGCCGCAGCCATCGCGGTGATGAGCTTCGGGCGGGATTGCGCCTGCCAGAGCTTGGCAAATACGTTTCCCAACAACGCAAAGCCCAGTCCCACTGTAAGTCCTGACCACAGTGACGTGACCCGGGATGCCGCCGTGGCATCGAAGCGGCCACCGAACACCATGCCCAGCAATGGTTCGCCCAGGCACCACACTGCGGCCATGGCTGCCAATCCTGCACCGCAGCTCACGGCGGCGGCGGTGCGCAACATGCGGCGGATCGCAGGTCGGTTGCCGGCGGCCACCAGGTCCGAAAAGTGCGCCAATATGAGCGTGGAACTTGCCATGAGCAGCAACTGGACCACGGACGAGTGCAAACGGTAGGCGTAGCCGAAGGCCGATACCGCCCCATCGCCGAAGCGGCCGACCCAGACCGGTGGAAGCGAAGCCACGATATTGGAAAAGCACACGCCTGGCAACACCCACGCCCCCAGCGCCAGCATGTCCCGCAATTGCGGCAAAAAGGCCGAGCGCTCAGGCAGTGCACCAAGGAGTGCGAAACGGCGATGACGCAAGGCGAAGAGGCAGATTGCCAACTGCGCCGAGGTGCCGGCAAGGGTGCCGAAAATCAGGCAGTAAAGCCCGCCCTGGGGCCAGGCAGCCAACAGCAGCGCCCCGGTGATGCCATTTACGACCGGCGCGCCGGCCGCTACGGCGAACAGGCCGCGCGTGACCAGCAGATAGCCCAAATAGTCGCACACCATATTGAGGGCAATGAGGGCGGCCGCGTAAGGCATGACCAGGGTAAAGGCACGGCCCGCGGCCGGCAGGTTGTGCGGCGTCAATAAATCCGCCAGCCACGGCGTGGCAAGTGCCGTGGCGACGGCGAACACGCCGCCCAGCGCGGCGCAACACCAGAGCAGGCCGCGCTCCAGCGCTTCCGTAGGCGCAATGTCGCCGCGTGCATGCAATCTGGCACGCAGCGGGAAAAAGCCCGTCTGTATGAATCCGGCGGAAATACCGGCGACCAGGGTAGGCACTACCAGGGCGAGGTTATACCCGTCAAGTTCGCTTCCCACCCCGAAAATACGGGCCGTGAACCATAACTTGAAAAATGCCGCCAACTGCGACAGCCCGGTCAATAGGGTCACAAGCAGCAGCTGGCGGGCCATCATGAGACGCCGCGGCACGCACGGCGCCCGGGGCAGCGTTCAAGTCCGGCCGGACGAATGAATGCCGGATTCAAGGTCGCGAAATCTGCCATGGCCGGAAGTTTAACCCCGCAGGCGGCCGGCCGGGCCCGGGGAGGCATGTCGCAGCGGTGCGCACGCCGCGCCGGTCCATGGTATTCGTCTGCAGGTGCCGAGGGCTGCGGGGCTTGCTCCTGCCTGCGTGTATGGCGTGCGCGGCAGCGGGTCGGCACGTCCGAGCGTGCAAGCGCGCGCGCTGCATGCGGTAGGATGGAGCGCTGCGCGTGCCGGACGGCAATGCCGGTGGCCACCAGAACCTTGCCGACGAAACGCGCGGTCTCAAAAGCAGGGGCCATCGCAGCGCGGACCGAACCTGCGCTCCGGCGCGGTATCGGAATTTCTGTGTTCGCGCATGGACGACTGGCCAAATCTGGAAATAGGGGGGGCGATGGCGTGGCAAGGCCGGCGGTGCAGTACGCCAGGGTTCCGACGCGTGGCCCAAGCCCACCCCGCGTGCGATCCATGAGCCGGCAAGGTTTATCGGCACCGCGCCGCGGGCCCGGCCTAGGCGTGGTGTATGTGATCGGTTCCATGGGCCTGGGCGGGGCAGAGCAGCACCTGCTGCGGGTCGCGTCCGCCCTGCGCCGGTGCGGATACGCCACCGAGGTGTTCGCGCTCGACCTGGACGGGCCGCTCGCCCTGGCGTTCGCGGATGCGCAGGTTCCGCTGCACGGCATACGCCTGCCGCAATGGCTGCAGGAGAGGCTGCCGTGGCCGCGCGTTGCCGCGCGCATCCGAATTGCTTTGTCGGTGCCGGCGCTGTGGTGGCTCTACTGGCGCCGGCGCCCGCAGGTGTTGCATTTTTTTCTGCCCATTGCATATCTGGTCGGGGCGCTGACTGCGTTGTTCGGCCCCCGCACGGTGCGCATCATGAGCCGGCGCAGCCTCAACGACTATCAGGCGCGGCGCCCGCTGCTGGCGCGTCTGGAGCGCAAATTGCATGCGCAGATGGATGTGGTATGCGGGAATTCACGTGCCGTGCTGGCGCAACTTGTGGACGAGGGCATTGCGCCGGAGCGGCTGAGGCTCATCTATAACGGGGTCGACCTCGAGCGCTTCCGCAATCCGCGCAATCGGCACGAAGTCCGGCGCGAACTCGGGGTAGGCGGCGCGTCCCTGGTGTTCCTGAGCGTGGCCAACCTGATCCCGTACAAGGGGCATGCCGACCTGCTGCAGGCGCTGGCCCAGGCGGCGCCCGCATTGCCGGCCGATTGGTGGCTCATTTGCGCAGGACGCGACGACGGCATAGGCGCGGCGCTGCGCGCGCAAGCCGGCAGGCTGGGGCTTGCCGCGCACATTCTGTGGCTGGGCTCGCGGCTCGACGTGCCGGACCTGCTCGCCGCGG
Source organism: Rhodocyclaceae bacterium (assembly GCA_016791085.1). Taxonomy (GTDB): domain Bacteria; phylum Pseudomonadota; class Gammaproteobacteria; order Burkholderiales; family Rhodocyclaceae; genus JAEUNM01. Next base: position 5,874 of record JAEUNN010000418.1, read on the forward strand.
CGGACATAGGCGTGCTGTGTTCGCACCAGGAGGGTTTTTCGAACGCCGTGCTCGAGGGCATGGCGGCGGCGCTGCCCATGCTGGTGACCGACGTGGGCGGCAATGCCGAAGCGGTGCAGCACGGCCACACCGGCTGGGTGGTGCCGGCGCGCAATCCGGATGCGCTCGCCGCGGCGCTGCTGGCCGCCGCGCGCGAGCCGCAGCGCGAGCGCATGGGCTGCAACGGGCGCGAGCGCGCCGAACAACTGTTTTCGCTGCAGGCCTGTGTCGCCGCATACGAACAACTTTATGCGGCCGCCTGCGCCGCCCGGCCATGTGCGGAATAGCTGGGATACTGGGCGGCGATTTGCGCGGCGACGCCCTGCTGTCCGCTTGCCGCGCCATGACCGACGCGATTGCGAGCCGCGGGCCCGACGATCAGGGGCATTGGCTGGATGCCACGGCCGGTGTCGCGCTGGGTCACCGCCGCCTGTCCATCCTGGATTTGTCGCCGGCCGGTCATCAGCCCATGCGCTCGGCGTCGGGGCGTTACGTGATGGTGTTCAACGGTGAAATTTACAATCACCTGGAAATGCGCCGCGAACTTCTGCTGGCACAATCGGCGCCGCAATGGCGCGGACATTCCGATACCGAAACGCTGCTGGCCGGCATCGATGCATGGGGGCTGGAACAGACCATACGGCGCAGTACCGGCATGTTCGCGCTGGCGCTGTGGGATACGCAGCAAAAAACCTTGAGCCTGGCGCGCGACCGCCTGGGCGAAAAACCGCTCTATTACGGCTGGCAGGGCGAGGGCCGTGCGCACTGTCTGATGTTCGCGTCGGAACTGAAGGCGCTGCGTGCTCATCCGGCATTTGGCGGGCGCGTCAGTCGCGATGCGCTGGCATTGTTCATGCGCCACAACTATGTGCCGGCGCCGCACAGCATTTACACCGGCATTTACAAACTTCCGCCCGCGTCGATACTGGTCCTGGACCGCGCCGGGCGCGGCGGCGCGCCGGTGGCGTATTGGTCTGCGCCGCATCCCGCGACGCGCGGCGCGCCGGTCGTACCCGCACCGCAACAGGCCGTCGATGAACTGGATGTGCTGCTGCGCGACGCCGTGCGCCAGCAAATGGTGGCGGATGTGCCGCTCGGGGCGTTTCTGTCCGGCGGTATCGACTCTTCGACGGTGGTGGCGTTGATGCAGGCCCAGGCTAGCCGTCAGGTGCGAACCTTCTCGATAGGATTCGACATTGCCGGCTATGACGAAGCCGTGCATGCGCGCCGCGTTGCGGAACATCTGGGGACCGAGCACACGGAACTGTATGTAACGGCCGAACAGGCGCTCAAGGTCATACCGCGCCTGCCCGCGGTGTACGACGAACCGTTCGCCGATTCCTCGCAGATTCCGACTTTGCTGGTCGCGCAGCTGGCGCGCGCCCAGGTAACGGTGGCGCTGTCGGGTGACGGCGGCGACGAGCTGTTCGGGGGCTATGCGCGCTACGTCCTGGCCGCGCGATTGTGGCGGCGCCTGGAGGCGCTACCCGCGGCCTTGCGCAAGTTCGCCGCGCGCCTGATCACTGCCGTTCCGCCGCAGGTCTGGTCGGGCATGGGAGCGCTGGTTTCGTCGCGCCTGGCCAGATTGGGCGACCGCCTGCACAAGGGTGCCGGGGTACTGGCCAGTTCCGACATAGATCGCCTCTATCTGGGTCTGGTGTCGCACTGGGATGAACCGGCAGCCTTGGTGCTGGGGAGTACCGAGCCGGCCACGGTGCTCAACGGCAAGCCGCCCCTGCTGGACGGACTGGACGAGGTCGAGCGCATGATGGCGCTGGACCTCGTGACCTACCTGCCCGACGACATACTGGTCAAAGTGGATCGTGCGGCGATGGCGGTGAGCCTGGAAACGCGCATTCCGCTGCTGGACCACCGCGTGGTCGAATTTGCCTGGAGCCTGCCCTTGAGCCTCAAGCTGCGCGACGGCGCGGGCAAATGGATATTGCGTCAGGTGCTCTACCGCCATGTGCCGCCGGCGCTGATCGACCGCCCCAAAATGGGATTTGGCGTGCCGCTGGACAGCTGGCTGCGCGGGCCCTTGCGCAACTGGGCGGAAGCGCTGCTGGAGCCGGAGCGCCTGGGCCGCGAAGGCTGGTTCGACCCCGCCCCGATACGTCGCAAATGGGCCGAACATCTGAGTGGCCGCCGCAACTGGGCCTACCACCTGTGGGACGTGCTGGTGTTCCAGGCCTGGCTGGAGGCACAGGCGCAATGAAGCGGCGCCTGCTGTTCGTCGTGAATGTGGATTGGTACTTCCTGTCGCACCGCCTGCCGATTGCGCTGGCCGCGCGGCAGCACGGCTACGAAGTGCATGTGGCGACCGGATTGACCGCTCCCGCCTCGGCCATCGCCGACCATGGATTTGTCGTGCACCCGCTGCAACTTGAACGCGGCAGCAGCGACCCGTTCGAGGCTGTTCGCTTGCTGCGCGAACTGCATCGCCTGTTCCGGGCACTGCAACCCGACCTGGTGCACCTCGTGACCATCAAGCCGGTATTGCTGGGCGGCATCGCGGCGCGGCTAGCGCGCGTGCCGGCAGTCGTGGCGGCCGTGCCGGGCCTGGGGTATGTGTTCAGCGCGCGCGGCGTTGTGGCGCGGGCGCGGCGCATGATCGTGAGCCAACTTTACCGCAGGGTGTTCGGCCATCCGAATTTGCGCGTGATCGTACAGAACCGCGACGACCTGGAACTGCTGCGCCAGAATGCCGGGCTGGACCCGGAACGCGCCAGCCTGATCCGCGGCTCGGGCGTGGATCTATCGGTTTTCGTTCCTGTAGCGCAGGCTCCGGGCGCGCCGCTCGTGCTGCTTGCCGCCCGGTTGCTGGCCGACAAGGGCGTGCGCGAATTTGCCGTCGCGGCGCGCCGGCTGCGCGCTTACCGGGGCGCACGCTTCGTATTGGCCGGCGACCCCGACATTGCCAACCCGGCCAGCATTCCGCAAGCCGAATTGCAGGCGTGGCTGGCGGAAGGATTTCTGGAGTGGTGGGGCTACCGTGCCGACATGCCGGCCGTGCTCGCGGCGGCCAGCATCGTCGTTTTGCCATCCTACCGGGAAGGCTTGCCGAAATTGCTGGCCGAGGCGGCCGCTTGCGGGCGCGCCGTGATTACCACCGACGTGCCCGGATGCCGCGACGCGGTCGTTGCCGGGCAAACCGCCTTGCTGGTGCCGCCGCGCGATGCCGATGCGCTCGCGGA
>JAEUNN010000593.1 GCA_016791085.1 Rhodocyclaceae bacterium
GCAGGTGAGTACCGTGTGGCTCGCGCCTGCGCTCGGGGTGTAGCCGTTCAGTTGGCTGATGCTGAGCCGGCCGTCCAGGCCGATGCTGCCGCTTGCGTTGAGGCGGTCGTAGTCGCTGGCACTTGCAAGTTCCGCGTTGAGCCGGCCGCTTGTGCTCTGGCTGTAGTTGCCGAGGATGGTGAGGGTGCCGGTGGCACTGGCGCCGCCGGGGCTTAGTGTGCCGTCGTTGCTGAGCGTAGCACCGCCCAGGTCGAGCGTGCCGCTGCCGGCCACGCTGCCGCTATTGCTGAGCGCGCCGCTCGTCAGGCTGCCGCCGCTCAGGTTCAGCGTGCCGCTGTTGTTGAGCGCACTGCCGCCGTTACTCAGGCTGGCGCCGGCCGCGATGCTGATACTGCCGGGGTTGTTGTTGAAGCCCGGCAGGCTCAGGCTGCCGGACTGGATGTCCAGGCTGCCGATGTTGGTCAGGCTGGCGTTCAGGGTGAACGCGCCGCCACCGGTCTTGGTTAGGCTGGCGCCGGCGGCATTGGAGAGGCTCAGACTACCCGGGCTGGCATTGCTGTCGCTCACGCTGCCGGTCTGCAGGATGAGCGTGCCGCTGTTGTGGAGGCTGGCCGATCCGTCCAGTTCTACGCTGCCATTGATCGTGGTGGTGCCGGCGTTCGTGAGGGAGCGTCCGGCCAGGGTGGGCGATCCGCTGACGCTTAGCGTCGCGCCGTTGGCGATAGTGGTGCTGCCGGCTCCGGCCCACGTGCCGCCACTCCAGGTCGAGGTTCCGCTCAGGCCCAGGTCGCCGCTGCCGGCGAGCGTGCCACCGCTCTGGTTCAGGTTGGCGACGCTGCTGCTGGAGTTCAGGCTGGTGTTGCCGCCTGTCAGGTGCAGGGTGGACAGGCTTGCGCTGCCCGCTGCGGTCAGACTGCCGGCGTTCACGCTTACCGTGCCGGTGCTTGCGAGCGTGTTGCCGAAGGTGGTGGTCGAGGTGTCACTGACCGTCAGCTCGTTTATCGTCGCGGCGCCGTTGATGGCGGTCGTGCCGCCGCTCAGGCTTGCCATAGCGGCAGAGAACGCGCCGGCGCTTTGGCTCAAGCTGCCGGCGCTTTGGGTCAGCTGGTTCAGTGTGGTCGCGCCGGCGATGGTCAGCGCGCCGCCGGTTTGG
>JAEUNN010000664.1 GCA_016791085.1 Rhodocyclaceae bacterium
AATTTCTATGGCCTTACGTTCAGCCAGTTATATGTCAACAACAATGGCAACGTTACTTTCAATGCGCCGCTTTCCACCTACACCCCGTTTGGACTTACGGGCAATATCGGGACGCCCATCATTGCGCCGTTTTTCGGCGACGTGGACACTCGAAGCGGTAATGTGGCGAGTTTCGGCACCAGCACATTCAATGGCCGCTCCGCATTCGGGGTAACCTGGGATAACGTCGGCTATTACAGCGGGCATACAGACAAACTGAATTCGTTCCAGCTTCTGCTTGTGAATCGAGCTGACACGGGTAACAAGAATTTCGACATCGTGTTCAATTACTCGACGCTAAACTGGGAAACCGGGGATGCGAGCGGCGGGTACGGTGGGCTGGGTGGATTATCCGCGCACGCGGGCTTTTCCAACGGCACCGGCACCGCCGGGAGTTTTTACGAATTGCCGGGCTCGGGCGTCATCGGCGGATTGCTCAATGGCAACGTGGACACTGGCCTCGTTAACAATGGGCAGGCCAGCAACATTCTCGGGCAGTATATATTCCGCGTACGTAACGGTGATGTGTCCACGCCCATCGCAGGCTTTTCGCCCGAATCCGTAACCGGGAACATCACTGCGACCGGGGGGTTCGGGTGGTCTACGTCATACCAGGTTGGCCTGTCCAACAATCAGGTGCGCATCACCGAATCGATACACCTGACGGGTGACGATCCAGGCGACGCTTTGCAAACCGCGTGGGAACACGGCATAGAGCGGGTCTGGAGCAACCGCTATGACGTAATCGACGACCAGGGTTTTCGTTATCCCTTGATTTTCGACGTGAGCTTCGTCAATGGCGCGGCCGACCAAACCGTGACCGTGCATTCCGGTACCGGCCGTACCAATATGAGCAACTGGTACACCAGCATGCCGGGTGGGTGGCCGGACGATCGCCAGGGGGAAATTGCGGCGCACGAATTTGGCCACATGGTGGGCCTGTTCGATGAGTATGCGGGCGGCGCGCTCGACCCAAATGCGAATCCGAACGTGTTCTCGAACAGCATCATGGCTGACCTGGGTCCGCCGCAGCCACGCCACTTCGAAACCATACTCGATTTGATCAGAACTCATACGACCCGCACACTGTCGCTTGCCAATTCACCGTTGCCGCCACCGGATACCGGCGAATTGTTGCCGAATTTCGGCGGTACGGAAGATGCGCCGGGTGCCGTACCGGAACC
>JAEUNN010000665.1 GCA_016791085.1 Rhodocyclaceae bacterium
ACATGGCTGGCAGCACGACGGCATCGATTACGTGGTAAAAAGCCGCGTCGCCGGCCTCGGCCTGTTCGCGCTGGCCGGCAGCATCACGATGGAAAGCCATGGCAAACTCACGCCGCGCGGATTGCAGCCGGAGCGCTTCGAAGGCCGCAAGCGCAACAACCCGACCGAAACCGCGCTGTTCGACCGGGCCGCGGGCCTGCTGCGCCTGGCCGGCCACGAACGCACGAAAGAACTCGCACTGCCGCCCGACACGCAGGACCTCGCCTCGGTGTGGTACCAGCTCGCCTGGCAGCAGGAAGCGGAATTTTCGCTCTGGATATGCAACGGCCGCTCGGTGGTCGAGCGGCATTTCAGCGTGCGCGGCGAGGAAAACTATGCGTCGCGCGTCGGAAATTTACGCGTGCTGCACCTCGAGTCGCCCGCCGCGCCCGGCGAAGATGCCTATGAGGTGTGGCTGGCACTGGACCATCACCGCCTGCCGGTGCGCATACGCCAGACCAATCGCAAGGGTGAAACCTACGAACAGCAGGTCAAGGATCTGCAATACCCGGGGGTCCACCTGGCCGAAGCGGCGGCACAAGCACCCGCGGCCGGTTTGCGCGCACCCGATTAGGCGCGGCGCGCTTGCCAGCCGACGCGGCGCCCGCACGTGAGCCGCCGCGGCATCGACACAACCCATCACTTTCAGACCATCCACCATGCACCTGCATCCTGCCCTGTTGGGCGCCGCCGCCGAAGCCCTGGCCCAGGTACTGGAACTGAAGTTCCCGGCCGACGCCGTACTGTCGCGCTTCTTTCGAGAAAATCCCGCCCTGGGCCAGCGCGACCGCGCCTTCGTGGCCGAAACCACCTATGCGGTGCTGCGCCGCAGACGCCGCCTCGAACGCGCCGCCGGCGTGCGCACCACGCCGCGGCGCCTGGTCATCGCGGCCTGCCTGCTGGTCCAGGGCATGAACCGGCGCCAGCTTGCCGAAGTGTTGAAGCCTTCCGACGATGCCTGGCTGGACGCCCTGTACGCGCCGCCCGAGCCGCCGCCCAGCCTGGCGGAACAGGCCGACCTGCCGGACTGGCTCGCCGAGGCGCTCGCCGCGACCTGCACGGCGCCCGCCCTGCTTGCCATGGCGGAGGCGCTGAATCAGCCGGCGCCGCTCGATCTGCGCGTAAATCCGCTCAAAATCACACGCGACGAGGCGCAGGCGCGGCTCGCCGCAGATGGCCTGGAAGCGCGCCCGGGCCGCTATTCGCCGCTGGCCCTGCGGCTGGCCGGCAAGCCCGCGCTGGCGCAGCACCCGCTGTTTCTGGATGGCGCCCTGGAAGTGCAGGACGAAGGCAGCCAGTTGCTGGCGTTTCTGACTGCCCCGCGGCGCGGCGAAATGGTGGCCGATTTCTGTGCCGGCGCAGGCGGCAAAACGCTGGCGCTGGGTGCGCTCATGCGCAACACCGGACGCCTCTACGCCTTCGACGTTTCCGACAAGCGTTTGCTGAAATTGCGTCCGCGGCTGGCGCGGTCGGGACTGTCCAACGTGCATCCGGTGCGCATCGCGCACGAAAACGACAGCCATGTGAAACGTCTGGCCGGCAAGCTGGATCGCGTGCTGGTCGATGCGCCCTGCTCCGGACTGGGCACGCTGCGC
>JAEUNN010000737.1 GCA_016791085.1 Rhodocyclaceae bacterium
GGGCGGCACTATGCGCGCGGCGATCGATACGGCCGTGAAGTGATGAAAATATTCAACCATGTCCCAGGGCACCCGCCGGGATCGCCCCGGATCGATGCATACGCCCAAGCGCTGGAGCAACCCGCATGAAAATAGCTGCCAATGTCGCCGAACTGATCGGCAATACCCCGCTGGTCAGGCTGAATGCCCTGGCGCGCGAAGTGGACGGCATGATCGCCGCCAAACTGGAATTTTTCAACCCCGCGCACAGCGTAAAAGATCGCATCGCGGTGTCCATGCTGGACGCCGCCCAGGCGCAGGGAAAAATCGGTCCCGACACCATCGTGCTGGAACCCACTTCCGGTAACACCGGCATAGGCCTGGCCATGGTTTGCGCGGCACGCGGCATAGCCTGCGCGTTCGTGATGCCGGAAACCATGAGCCGCGAACGCCGGCTCATCCTGAAAGCCTATGGCGCCGAAGTGGTGCTCACGCCGGGCCCGGAAGGCATGCCCGGCGCGGTCAAAAAGGCCGAACAGATGGCGGCCGCCGATGCCCGCTATTTCATCCCGCAGCAATTCGAAAACCCCGCCAATCCGGCCATACACCGCGCCACCACGGCCGAAGAAGTGTGGCGCGACACGGACGGCAAACTGGATATTTTCGTGTCCGGCATAGGCACCGGGGGCACCATCACGGGGGTGGGCGAGGTGCTCAAGGAGCGCCGCCCCGGGCTGCACGTGGTGGCGGTCGAACCGGACGCCTCACCGGTACTGTCGGGCGGGCAACGCGGCCCGCACCCGATACAGGGCATAGGCGCGGGCTTTGTGCCGGCCATCCTGAACACCAAAATTTACGATGAAGTGGTGCGCGTAAGCAATCAGGACGCGCTCGATACGGCGCGCCGCATGGCGCGCGAAGAAGGCCTGCTGGTCGGCATTTCGTCCGGCGCAGCGGTTTGGGCGGCGCTGCAGGTGGCGCGCCGGCCGGAACATCGCGGCAAACTTACCGTGGTGGTGATTCCGTCCTTCGGCGAACGCTATCTTTCGACGGTACTGTTCGAACACCTCACCGTATAAGACCGCGCAGTACCCCGGTCTAGTCGCAATCGACCAGCAGCAGCGACTGGTCGTCCTGCGCGGGGAAGCCCTCCAGATGGCTGGCAAGCGCGGTGCCGACGGCGGCAACGCGTTCCTGCCGCGGCGCGGCATTCAGGATATCGACCAGGGTGGACTCGCCGAACATCGCGCCGCGCGGGTCTGCGGCTTCCACCACGCCATCCGAATACAGCACGAAAGCCCCCGGCGCCGGCCAGTCGAAAATGATGGGATGACCTTCACGCATGTCCCAGTCCGTAATCCCCAGCGGCAGGTGGGTGGATTTGAAGCGCCGCACGGAGCCCGACGCGCGGTCCAGCCAGAGCAGGTCCGGCATGCCGCCCAGCCAGATTTCCGCGTGCCGATCGGATTCATCCACACACAGCAGGCTCACCGCCACGAAGCGGCCGACCGGCAGGGTAAGGCGCAATTTCTTGTTCATTTCGGCGAGTATTTGCGTGATCGGCAAATCGCGCCGCGTCATGCCGTAAAACACCGCCAGCACCGGCAATACGCTGATGGCCGCAGACAGGCCATGCCCGGTGGCATCCGCCAGCATGGCATACAGGCGCCCGGAATTGGAGCGCGCGCAGGCCACGACATCGCCGGAAAAGTGCTCGGCGGCCTGTAGCGAATACTGCACCTTGGGATCGCCCAGCGACGGCAGGTGCGTTTGCCGCTCCATGATTTCACGCGCCAGGCGGGTTTCTTCCTGCTGCGCATCGTGATAGCGCTGCAACCTTTCGGCCTGCTTCCGCAACTCGCTTTCGGCCAGTTTGCGCGCGCTGATGTCGCGTATCGTACCGACGAAATGCGGCTGCCCGTCGAGCAGCATTTCGTTGAGCGAAACTTCGATCGGGAAGGTGGATCCGTCGGCGCGGCGTCCGGTCAGTTCGCGCACGCTGCCTATGATTCGCGACTCCCCGGTGGCCAGATAGCGGTCGATGTTCAGCTTGTGGCCGGCGGCATCGTTCTCCGGCATGAGCACGGTCACGTCGCGGCCCTGCAGTTCGGCCGCGTCATAGCCGAAAATCTTGCTGGTGGCGCGATTGCAGGTCTGGATCACGCCGTGCCGGTCTACCGTCACGATGGCGTCGAGCACGGTATCGGAAATCGCTTCGACGCGCCGGCGCGCCGCGTCGCCGCGCTCGCGCAATTCTATGGTGCGCTCTATCGCGCGCAGTTTGGCGGTCATGATGGTGAAGTTCACGGGCTTCACCAGATAGTCGTCGCCGCCGGCGTCCAGCCCGGCCACGACATCGTTGTCGGCCCCCAGCGCGGACAGGAAAATGACCGGCGTCCAGCGGTCGCTGGACAGTGCCTTGATGCGGCGGGTGGCCTCCAGCCCGTCCATGACCGGCATCATGACGTCCATGAGCACCACATCCGGGCATTCGCGCTCGAATATTTCCACGCCCTGGCGCCCGTTTTCGGCCTCCAGCGCAATGTGGCCCATGCGGCGCAGGAAAGCCAGCAACACCATGCGATTGGCGCGCGTGTCATCGACCACCAGCACCCGCAGCACGCGGCGCGGCTTGGCGGCGGCGGACGAAGTTTCGGCTTCCACCGTATTCACTCCGTATCCTGCCGGCTGATCGCGGCGACCACCACATTGCCTTTGCCCAGGTATTCGAGCCGGCTGAAAGACAGTTGCTGCGCGATCGCGATGCCGCGCCCATTGGGATCGAATGCCCGCGAAGGATCGAATTCCAGATAATTGGACGAGTCGAAGCCCTCGCCCTGATCTTCCACGCGAAAGCGTATTTCGTCGGCACCGCATTCGATGCACAGTTTCGCCCAGCGATCCTGGAACTGCGGCTGTTTTAGGCGCTGGTCGATTTCTTCGCGCCAGCGGTCCTCGCGCTTGAGCAGCGACTTTTCGCGATAGCTGATGCCCAGGTTGCCGTGTTCCACGGCATTCACCATGAGTTCGGCCAGGCCCATGACCGCGCGCTCCGGTACCGGCGTGCACAAAGCCGCCAGCGCGGCGAGGTTTTGCGCATCCTGCAGGGTACGGAAACGGAATTCCCCGCTGGTGATGAGGCGCATGGCTTCGGCCTGACGCTCCACCTGATGCACCAGTTCGTTGCGCTGCAGCGCGTCCGATAGCGCGGCGCGCACGATGGTGACCAGGGCCTGCGGATCGAACGGTTTGGTCAGGTAATAGTAAGCACCGGCTTCCAGCCCCTCACGCACCTGATCCGGCGCCGCCGCGGCGGTTTGCATGATGACCGGAATTTCCGCCAGGTACTGATCCTGCTTCATGGTGCGCAACAACTGCATGCCATCCATGCCCGGCATCATGCGGTCCAGCACCAGCAGGTCGAAGCCGCCGCTGGTGTCCTGCAACATGTTCCATGCCTGTTCGCCGGTTTCGGCGAAGCTCAGGCGATAGCCACAACCATCCAGACATTCGGCGATGATCTGCAAATTGAACGGCTCATCGTCCACCACCAAGATGCGTTCATTCCCCATGGCCGCCTTGCGTCTCCAATCGATCGGTCAAACCGCGTCCACATCGACGCGGTCTTGCTGTTCCATTCCTGCATCACACGCCGGCAGGCACACCACGATGTCGGCGCCGCCGCGTAAATTCGCGCGTGCGCTTATCGTACCCCCATGCGCGGCGATGATTTCGCGGCAAATGGGCAGACCCAGGCCGGTGCCCCCCGCACCCGAGCGGGTAAGCGAACTTTGCACGAATTTGTCAAAGACTGCTTCAAGTTCGCCCGCCGGGATTCCTACTCCTTCGTCGGACACGATGAGCAAAACTTGAGGCAAACCGTGTGCGTCGATGTCGTTTTCGATACGAATTTCTATGACCGTATCGGGCGGCGAATACTTGACCGCATTCGACAGCAAATTGCGCGTGACCTGCAGCATGCGCAGCGGATCGGCGCGCACGCGGCTGGTCCCGGCCACACGCAGCTCGCACGATAGCCGCTTTTGCGCCAGCATGCGCTCGAACTCCGCGCTGGCGTCGCGCGCCACCTGGATCAGATCCAGCGGCTGCGGGTCGAAATACATGCGTCCGGCTTCGAGCTTGGACAAGTCCAGCAGGTCGTCCAGCAGGGTCAGCAGGCGCTCGCCGGACACACGTATGCGGTCGAAATATTCGCGCAGTTTTTCCGGCCGCGCACCGGCCCAGCGCTCGAGCCCGAAACGCGCGAAACTCAGCACCGAATGCATGGGCGTGCGCAGTTCGTGCGACATGTTGGCAAGAAACATGGACTTCGCCTGATTGGCCTGTTCGGCCGCGCGCCGGGCCTGTTCCGCCTCGTCCTTGGCGCGCTGCAATTCGGCCGTGCGGTGCGCAACCCGGGCCGACAACTCGTCGCGGTTGTGCCGCACTTCGTCCTCGGCACTGCGGCGCAACACCTCGGCGCGCCGCGCCAGCAGCAGATTGGCGCAGGCGGCCGCGACCGATTCCAGGCGCGTGACGCAGCCGACCGGATAGCCGGCCGCGGCGTCGGCCAGCAACAGCACGCCCTGCACGCTGCCGCGGCTGCCCAGGCTGAAACTGGCCAGATGCCGCAGTCCGAACGCG
>JAEUNN010000770.1 GCA_016791085.1 Rhodocyclaceae bacterium
GCCAGGCGGTTGCGCGCAAAGCGGCGGGCGGTTTCCACCAGGGCGTCCTGGTCCGGGGTCAGAGCGAAATCCATGTTGCCTCCTGGTGTTCGGCGGGTATGGGTGCATCTTAGACGGTGGGCGGTATTTATGTCAATACATGGATATAAAATTTTCCGGCCGCGGGCAAGGCGAAAATTCGCCACTGTCCGCGGAACGCGCGCTGTGGCCACCTCAATATAGGTATTTCCGGCGGCACTCAAAAATGGTTCGCGCAGGTTCATGCAAGCCGGCCGCCGCGCCGCGCTCCAGAGCCGCCGATTTGGCGCCGTTCGCGCCGCCGGTTCGCCGGCCGGCGTTCCGGCGATGTGCCCGGTTCGACGCTGGAAGCGCTGCAAATTAAGGGTTTCCGGGTATTCCGCGGTGGGTAGCGCGGAGTTGGCCGGCGCCTTTGCACGGCCCGCGAGCGCTGCCCCGGCGGCCATGCCGGGGCCATGTACCGGCCCCGCCCCGCGGCGCGCCGCGGCCGGCCTGCGTTTGTTGCGCTGCGCAAATTTAATCCGGCTAAGCGCGGGCATTGAGTGCCGCCCGCGGGCAGCGGGAAACATCGAGCGGGCCGGCCAAGCAAAAATTTAATAGCAATGTATTGACATGTCGGCGCGATTTTTCTACTGTTCACCCACGGCAGCGCAGGCGCCCCGCCGGCTACCAGGGAGAGGCGGCGCAGCGCCGCCGTGGCCGGCTCTGCGCAGGCGTCTGCCGGCCGCAACTAAGCAGGCGCGCGCGCAAAACGGCAGGCAATGCGGCGCCGGGCATGCAGACACACCACACCAGGTCCAGGAGAGGAGTCACACATGAATTTCGACCCCGTATTGCTCGCCCCGCGCATGGAGCCCATGAAAGCAAGCGGCTTGTGGCGCGACGAAACCATAGCCCGGCACCTCGCGCGCGCGCTGCAGGAATGTCCCGGCAAAACCGCCGTGGTGGCTTACCGTCAGGGCGTGGACGAGCCCTTGGGTTTGAGCTACCGCGAACTGGACCGCCGCGCCGAACTGGCGGCGCGCTCGCTCGCCGCACTGGGCGTGGAACATGGCGACGTGGTGAGCTACCAGTTGCCCAACTGGTGGGAATTTGTCGTGCTGGTGCTGGCCTGCGCGCGCATAGGCGCGGTATCCAATCCGGTCATGCCCATATTCCGCCAGCACGAATTGCGCTTCATGCTGAATTTTTGCGAGTCCAAAGTGTTCGTGGTGCCCAAG
>JAEUNN010000773.1 GCA_016791085.1 Rhodocyclaceae bacterium
GGGCGGGCGCCTCGTCCGCCTCGATACCCTCGCCGCTGCCCATGGGGTAGTCGCCCGCCGCAATCGTCACGAGCGGCGGCAAAAGGTAAGTGCCGAACTTACCGGGCCGGCGCTCGAAGCGTGGATCGCCCAGTTCGCCTAACGCGCGCGCCGCGGCGATGCGGGCGCGCAGGTCCGCCGCGGGTTCGCGGCTGCGCTCGACCAGCAGATGCTGCAGGCGTCGGCGCAGGGGCTCTGCCAGCGCAACGTCGGGCTGGGCGGCGCAGCGACCGGCGAGCGGCAGGTTGATCGGGATCAGTGCGTGGACGAACGCGCTGGAATCGGGCGCCATGGCCGCGGCCAGCATGAAGCTTTCTTCCCAGCCGGTGCCGGGCGCCGCGGGCAGCGGTTCGGAGTCCGCCAATCCGGCGAGCACTTCTTCCAGGCTGGGGGACATTTGATCGGCGCGCCAGGTGACGCGCGCGCGTTCCGGCTGGGGCGTGGCCGCCAGTGCGCGGGCGGCGAAATATTCCTGCACCAGCTGGTGCATGAACAGCACTTCGTCGCGGGCGATGTCCAGCACCTGCAGCGCGGCGCCGGCTTCGAGCAGCGCGTCGGCATCGGGCCGCGCGACGAGCGCCAGCGCTTCGGCGTACTTGACGCGGATGCGCGCCTCGCCGCCGGCGGCGCAGCGTTCCTGCATGCGCAGGGCCAGTTCCGCAAGCGCCTGGAATAGCGGGCTGTTGGCGGCAAGCTCATAGGCGCCGGCCCAGTCGCCGCGCACGCTGCGTTCGTAATCGCGGCGCACGAGCAGTGCGCCGGGGGAAAACAGCGGGTTCCTGGCTTCGATCTCGCGGGCCAGCGCCCCGCGCGCGAAGGCTGTGAATAGCGCGGCCCGGCCGCTCTTCAGGGCAAATTCGGCGCCTTGGTATTGCACCAGTAGCTTGAGGTAGAAGGGCGAGCGGAACACGTCGAGCTGGGGCGTGCCTGCGAGCTGGCGCCACAACGCCGCGCCGTGCTCGGGGCTGTATTGCCTGAGAAAGTCCTGCACCTTAACGTCGCTCAGCGCCTTGATATTTACGTGCGGCACGCTCTGTTGCGGCGACGACAGGTAGGCGCTGTAGTCCAGACTACGGCAGGAAAAGACGACCCGGGTACCGGGGGCGTCGCGCGCCAGTTCGGCGATGAAGGCGCTCCAGCTATCGATGCGCTGCAGGTAGTCCGCGTCGCTGGCATGCGGCATTTCGTTGATGGCGTCGAGCAGCAGCACCAGGCGGCCCGTGCGCAGCAGGTCGGCGAAAGGGGGAAGCCGTTGGTGCTGCGGGCGCTGCCATTCCTGCGCGATCCAGTCCTGCGGCGCGGGCAGCGCGGCGCCTGCGTGTGCCGGGCGGTAGCGGTTCAAGGGCAGGAACAGGCTGATGCGAGCGTGCTCCGTGTCGGCGAGCGCGTCGGCAGCCAGATCCAGTTCCAGCCGCCGCAGCAGCGTGCTTTTGCCGCAGCCGGGCGGGCCTAGCAAGACCAGGGCGGTGTCTTCGACCTCATTGAGCACTTCACGCAAATCCTGGAATTCGCGCTGTTGTTCCTGCCAGCGCTGGCCCTGGGCCTGCGGCCCCTGGTCCACCAGCAGGGCGAGGCGCGTAAAACGCTTGTCCACCGCGTAGCGCGGCTGCGACCACTCGGCCCAGCGGGCGATGCGGTATTGGTCCAGGTTGGCGGGCGCGTGGCCCAGCAGTTGCTGGCGCGAAGCTGCATCCAGTTCGGGGCAGTTGCCGGCGGCGATCTGTTCGCCCAGGCGCGCGATCAGTGCCGCCGCGGACTGGGTGCTTGCGGCCGGCGTGGGTGGCGCGGCGGCCGCTGGCGATTTGGCCCAGCGCGCGATGGCATCGACGATATCGGCCCAGGCCTGATCGCGTGCGCCATCGTCTTTGGAAAAGCTGATTATCGGCTTGCCGTCCCTGGGCAGAGCCTGAAGCGACTCCAGAGGCGCCTCGTGCTTCCATCCACAAGGGCGAACGATGAGGGGCACCACGCGGATGCCGTCGCGCTGGCGTCGTTCCAGTAGCCGGTTAAGCTCCTGCGTGTAGATGAAGTCGGAGGCGATGAAGGCCGGGCTTACCAGCAGCAGCGCGAGCCGGCAGCCGTCCAAGGCCTTGAAGATTTCCCGGCGCCAATCATCGCCGCCGTCGATGCAGCGGTCGTCCCAGGCCGTGATCGCGCCACTGCGCTCCAGGCCCTTCAACTGCTGGCGCAGTGCGTTCTTGAACGGCTCGTCCTCGTGGGCATAGCTGACGAAGATGGAATAGCCGTCGGACATGGTCAAAGTTTTGTGCGGTTTCGCTCGGGCGGATCGGCGTGCGCTTGTGTTCCAGGTGCCCCGGCTTGCCGCAGGGCTGTTCGTAGTTGTGGCCTTGCGGCAGGATGATAACGCGACGCCTGCGGATGGCAATAGGCACGGGACGGAATGTGTTGTGAGCGGCGGCCTGAATTTCGGGTGAATTGGGCGGTTTGAAATTCGTTGGGAAGTTGGGAAAGCGGTGGACACACAGGCGCAAGTTCAAAAGTCTGCGCCTTCAATCTGCGCTGCACCTATGCAAACCTCGTACTCGGCAAGCCATAAACAGCCCGGCAGATATTCCGAGATCCGACATTTCGGACCTGGCGTCCCCTGCTTCGCTTCGCCTATGTATCGTTTTCAGGCCAAGCGCCGCCGACCAGAGCGGCCAAGGTCGCCATTGCCGCGTCGAATGCGATGCGCTTGCCATATACCATGGCGTCGACAAAACTGTCGTAACGCGCGCGGGTGGTTGAACCCGACTGCATAGCTACGAGTGCCCGGCGGGTCTCGCCGCGGATGTCGGCATGGTAGGCGGGATACTGGTTCTTGAATTCCCCAGCATCCTGCAGCGCAATGTCGCGCGCCAGGACGAGCGCCGCAGCGCGCTCGATGTGGTCACTCATCATGTGCAGATCGTATAGATGTCGCACCAAGCTTGGATCGGGCACACGGCTGACACCGGCCAATTCCATCGCCGTGCGGCGGGTGATCGCGACCAGCTTTTCGGCTGCGGTTTGCGTCACGCTCACGCAGTCGATCGCCGAAACTTCGGCGTTCCGACCGAACGCTTCGGCCAGCAAGGATTGCACCGGCAGCACGACAGCAGGCTGGCATAGCGGCCCATAGGTCAGCTCGATCTGTATCGTCGGGCGCAACACCTGCCCTCGCCCGCTTCCTGACGCGTAGGGAAGTTGATAGGCAATGTAGTGGTTCTCGTTGCGGGATCGAATTTGCGCGGCCTCGATGGCAAAACCGGCGCGGCGCAAAGCATCGGTCACTTGCTCGCGCAACGTGGCCAGCTGCTTGCGGCGGATGCTTCGGCTGACCGGCTGTGTATCGAGCGGCACAAGTTTGAAATCGATGTCCTCGGACATGCGCTGCACCAGCTTGTGCGCGCGGGCGAGGCAGGTGCCGCCGGAAAACACCAGCCGAAATGGCGCGGCGTCAACGCCCGCCAGCGCCGCAACAGCCTGGGTGACGAACCAATCCTTTTCGATGGGCTCGGTGCGTAGAAATCCGAAATGTTCTTGGGCTGCTCGGACTTCGGCGGGATTGACGGTCACTGCCTACCGCTCTAGCACGAGCGGTTTGCCGCGATACGCCAGGTGCCGAGCAAAGCGGCCTTTGACGCGCAGGACGGCGTTGACCGGAACTTGCGTCGTGCGCCCTTCGTTGTAGGCCTGTTCCCATTGGCCCGGTTCCCAGGCCACGCCGAGCTTGTTCAAGGCCGCCCGCGCCGCGCCCGCGAAGCCTTGATCGGCGGCCAGGATGGGCTGGCCGGTCAGGCGCGAGGGTTCGGCGCGACCATAGATGCCGTAACCCAGACGGATCAATTTGCCGGCGTCGACGGTTTTGGCCAGGGCGCGCAGTACTTGGCGTTCGCCGCCCAAATCGGCGAATTCGCGCGTCAGAAACACAGCATCGCCACTCTGAGCGATCCGGTTCTCGATTTTGCTCTGCAGCGAATTACGGCGTGGCATGAAAGAAAGCTCCTTTACTGCCTCGCCAGCATATACAAACACCTGACATTTAACAATAGAAATCATTGATCGTAAATGATATTTTTAGTTGTCACGCGCGCGCTTTTTCCACAATGTCCACGTGCTCCGCGCGGGTGGCGTACCGGGCTAGAAGTCCAGGCGTGGCGGTACGAATCCGTGACGCACGGGCAATATGCTGCACCAGCTTGCGCCCCTGCCGCCATTGCCGTCACGGCCATCCGCCTTCCATCCCGCGCCTTCGCGCCTGCGGCACTGCGCGCTGCGCTCGACTCCCCTTGTTCCCAAACTGTTGCAGACATTTTGGGCAATCGCCTTCCGAAAAACGACCGTTACCGCGGTAACCGCAGCGAGCGTGAAACGTGTCCAAACGACAGGGCCACACTGCCCCGAACCCGGCCGCCGATATCACACAGAATTCCAGGCCCGCTGTGGTCGAAAGTGTGAGTTGGCGGTTTCGGGAAGCGGCCGTTCACCTGGATGGCTTGACGGCAATTGCCCGGTCGTTTTCCTTCAGACGCCCCCCGGAGTGCGTGCGGCGATTTAGGCGTACTGACTGTCGAAAGCTTCGCCCAAAGCGGGCTCTTCTTTCGGTTGCCTCGTTCCCCGGCTTGTGTCGCCCGGCTGGGATTTTCGGAGAAATTTGGAAAGGAAAAGCGCTGGACAGACCGGTTTGTCGGAGCGAGAGTGGCACGTACAGGCGTTCGTAACCGTACCGGCTTGTCGCGCCAACGATTCCCTGTTGGATGAAGGCGAATTGGCACGTGGGGATGCGGCCATTTCCGTACGACTGGAGTTTTGACTTGTTCCATGGAACGCGCATGCAAGCTTGCGTGACGAGCCGATGCGGAATATCCTGCCAGCGTATGAACGCCAAAAAAGGAGAAAAAATGACGATCCTTCAGGAATTTGCCGTAGCGTTCGGCGAGATGTTCGACGATTTGGCGAAAGCCTTGTTCGGCGGCGGCGGCGCCAAGCCGGCTGCACGGAGTATGGAATTCGAACCGCCGGAATTTGATCGTTCGCCGTTTTCTAAGAGGACGACCCCGCCGCCGCCAGTAATAGACAGCCATGGAAACTGGATCGGCGATCGTGACTATCTTGGATAGTGAATTTGCGGCGATTCAGTGAGCCCCTGCCTTATGCTGCTTCAAATCGAGCGCCAACGACTCAAGCGCTGACCCGGAAAGCTGTACGCGTCCTTCCCCCACCGCCGCCAGTAGAGACGCCGTCCCCGGCCGGTCCGCCGCCGTTGCGATAAGTGCGTCGTGATACTGCTGGGGGCTCGTATACCCGAGTCCCGCCAGGTAGGCGTTGCTGAGCACCGTTGAACTCCCTTGTTCGTTGGCCCGGTACAAGGCCGCGGCGGCCTTATCCACGCCCTGCATGAGCGCAGCATTGGTGCGCATTCTGTCGTGCGCGGTCTGCGCGGCCGTCGCGGCAGCAGCGTGAGCACGCTCGGCCGGCGTGGTATCAGGCTGCGAATCCGGCGCAGCGGGCTGCCTCGCTGCCACGGCCGCGCGGTTCGACGCATCCGCCGCCGCCGCAGCGCCATGCGCGCGGCCCGATAGCGCGTTGACCTGCGCGTCGCCTTGCGCCTGCACCGTGGCGGGCGCCCGCGGCGCGTGGGCGCCGCCGGCTCCAAGCATGGCCTGGCCAGTGGGCGAGCCCTTGAGTTCGCCGGCCGCCGCCGCGGCGGCCCCCGCGAGCGATGCGGGGTCGGCATTCATGATCTGCAGCGCGCGCGCCAGTACCTGATCGTTGCTCGCGCCCGTGCCCAGTTCGGAGCGCGCGAGCCCGATCGCCTGCTGCGCAACGGGCAGACTGCTCTGGCTCGCGCCGCCGACCTGATTGCTGGTGCCTTGGGCGCGCGTATTGCCGGCCGCATCGTCGCGGCCGACCGAGGCCGAGCGGCCATCGGTCGCGCGCGTGGCGCGATCGAAACTTGCCGAGAAATTGTCCGCCGCCGCGCGCACGCCGGCATCGTTTGTCGATTTGGCCACCTCGTCGGCAGCCGAGCGCACGATGCCCGCCGCCTCGCTGCGAGTCGCCCTATCAGAGGATTTGTCGGTGCCGCTCGCGGAGTCCACCAATCTCTGCGAGTCGCTCATGCTCCAGGTTGTGCCGGCGTTTAAGCCGAGGGCGCCCGCGACGCGCGCCGCCATCGATGAAGCTCCGGATTTGCCGCCAGGCGCACCGCCGACGCCGCGCGTGGCGCTGGCGTCCGCCGATCCATCCACGTCAACGCCGATTTTCGATTGCAGAGCCCGTGTGTTGGCCGTGTCCATCCCGGACTGGCTGCTCGCTTCGCTGGATGCCGCGCCGTCTACCCCGGCATCGCTACGAGTTTCCGCCCGCGTCCCAGCCCCCATCCTCGTCCCGATCTCCGTCGACAACCTCCTCGCGAACTCCGCCGACGCCCGATCGCTGGACCCCGCCATCTGGCTGATGTCGAGCCCCGCCGAGCGGCTCGTGCTGGCCTTGACAGTGCTGCTGCTACTGTCCGTATCGCTGCGGGAGGCAGTGGTACCGGCTGTTACGGCCCCGCTTCCCATATTGGCTTTCATGTCCGTCACGCGCCCATCGGCGGCTGTTTGCACCGATCCATCCGCCGTGCGCATCACATGGCTACCCGCGGCTGCATTGGTCACAGCGGGTGCGACTCCGGTTTCCAGCCGGCCCGCCGTATTCCAGCCGCTCGAATTGACATTGTTCATACTCGCGGTCTGGAACGCCACGTTTCCGCTCGTTACATTGCCGACGCCGGCTGCGCCGCCAGCTCTTTGGGCCGCGGCCGACGCCGGCGCCATGAGTTGCGATACGACGGCCGTCGCCACATAGGCGCCCCCCATGACGATGGCCAGCGCAATGAACGGTACGCTGAGGCTCATGAGGCCGGCGACCGCCTGGCCAGATACCAGCCCATGCGTCAGGGCCGAGTAATTCGCCAGCGTGAAAGACTGCACACCATCGGACATCCCTTGCAACACGGATGCGTCGCGCGACGTGCGTATGAAATTCACGATCGCGTAGAGCAGCGGCCACAGTTCCACCCAGAACAGCAGCAGCCCGTAGGTCATGAACGCCTTGCCGCCGGATTTTGCGCCCGCAAGCAGGCAGATCGGAATCACCAGCGGGAATAGCGCGAACAACACGATCTGTACCGCATTGCGCAGCGACGGCAGGGTTTCGTCGGCCAGCTTGGCCATGGTGCGGTAGGACGACAATGCCTCCTGCTCGGCCATCGCCTGACCCACTGCGGCCTGCACGGCCGCGGGATTGTTCAGCGTCGCCGGTATGGACTGCGTCGCATCGCGGAACAGGTTGATCATCATTTTCTGCAGCACCGACGTCGCTGCATCCTGCGATGACGCGAGCAATGCCCCCTCGGCGGCGGGCAGTGCCGACGCGATGGACGTATTCGAGTTCGCGACGCTCAATTGCGGAAACATGACGCGGCCCAGATACGACAGCCGGTTGTTGGCCTCCGCCCGCAGGTAAGCGTTGAGCTGCGTGACGGCATCCCGGCAATTGAACAAGTCCGGCGCTGCAGAGGGATTTCCTTGCGGCCTTACCAGGACCGCGCGGCCGGGGTTCGGCACATAGGTGGTCTGAATGGCGCTCCACAGGTCCGGTTCGCGCACGAAGTCCGTAATCGAGTAGTAGCCGCTGCTGAAGTCCGGATTGACGCACTCACGCACGAAATTCATCATGTCGCGCTCCAGAGCCGGATCGGCAATGCCGATGCCGCGCGACGCGTCGATTACGCGGGAGCCGAAAACCATGCCGTTCGGCCCGAAGCGCAGCGCATCGACCGGCTGAAAAACCGTCTCATAGGCCTGCCGCAGCCAATCGCCCGTCTGTGTCGCAAAACTTGCAAACGCGGCCAGGGCGAGCGGAACGTTGTCTACGGTGACCGGCCCGCCGACGACCGTACCGGCGCGCTCCTCGATGACCACCTGCGCGCGTGGCACAAACAGTCCGAAGTAGATCAGGATGATCACGAATAGGTGGTTGCCCGCCTCCGATGCCTGCAATCGGATCCAGACCGCGAACATCGCTGCGAGCAAGCCGAACATGGCCATGATGTTCAACATCAGGCCGTAGTCGGAACCGTACGCGTTGCCGTACATGATCGCCGAGACGGCATTCAGCGTCGACTGAATCTCGCTCGAATTCCAATATGCGGCTACCGTGTAGGCCATGGTCGTGTCGCCTACCGGCCGAAGCGGAGATTCGCTGCCAGTCCGACGCCCAGCGAATCCACCGCGTGCGCCTGCAGATGGGTAAGTTCGGTAATGAGCGCCGCGCGCTGTTGCGCCGCCTGATGCGCGGTGGCGCGCAGCTTCGCCGCTTCCTCGCGCACCTCGCGCATGCGCAGACCGAGTTTCTCCAGTTCATCGGCAAGCGGCTTGTGCGTATCGCGGGCATGGTTTTTCAGGGCCTTGTTCACCTCCCCGCCGAGAAACCCGACGAAGTGGTCGAGCAGGTCAGCGGCCACCACGTCCGTGTAATAGCCGATGATTTGTGTTCCGATCACGCCGCTATTGTCCGCTTGGGCCGCGGTGGATAACAGCCGGTAGATGGGCACCGTCGTCACATTGAGCAGTTTCAGGTCGTCGGTGTTCTGCGCCTCACGGTCCTGCAGGCGCTGAAAGATGCGTGTCATGCGCACATTTGCGATGCGCGCAAAGCCGTTGGCCTCGACGGTCTGAGCGCTTGGGTTCATACACGCGTCGTTCTCGTCGCACTTCAGGATTTTCATGGCCGTGGTGCCGGCGGGCGACCCGATCAAATCCTTGGGGCGGATGCTTTCCGCGCCCCCCTGCAGGGCGATCACCTTGTCCTGGGTGGCGGAGTCGGTCGATACGCTTCCTTCGCCCTCCGCGTTGGTGGCCGTCTTGAGGACCACGGCGCCGATGAGCGACATGGCGAGTTCCCGCTCCTCGCTACTTAGCTGCCCCGGCGCGCGCTTGAGTGCGGCCCAGGTAACATTCTGTTCCGTCAGATTGACCGGATTCCCCGCGGTATCGACATGTCCGCGCCGCGACCGCACGCCCGCGTCGTTCCACGCGTCGATCGCGCTATCGAGGCTCTGTGTGGCTCTTAATGCACCAAGAAATGCGTCGGTCGAATCATTCAGCTCGCGCCGAATGTTTGCGGCCTCGTTCGAGCGGTCCTGCATCCATTCGGTTGTAAGGTTCCGTGCCAGGGCCTGACCTATGCGGCACGAATTGACCGTCAAGCCGTTCACTTTTGCCGCCTGGTCCTGCAAATATTTCAATACGCCCGCCAATTCCGGCGACAGGCTTTCCACGGCCGTCATGAACAGGGCGCCCACCGCGGCCTGGCCGATGTTGCGGAGCATCTGGACAAATTGTTCTTTGTTGATGAAACCGAACGATCCGAGCCAGGCGTCGATGCCCCCGCAGCCGCCCTTGAGCGTTGGCGGCGTGACCATGGCAAGCTGGTAATTGCGATTCGGCACGCGCACCATGAAGCCGCCGCCGGAATAGATGTTCGATGTCTGCGTTCTGAACACGCCAGAGGATGTGGTCGTGGTGGTCACGCCAGAGTAAAAGTCGTCCATCCATGTCTCGGCCTCCAGCGGGGCGAGCGGCGTTGCGAGGATCGCGAGTGCGGCAGCGCCGCGCAGCAGCAAGCGGAATCGTTTCATCGGGCCTTCCTCCTCACATGCGTTCGCCAGGCCGTTTTCGCGTGAGGACGCGAATCCGATCCACGAGTTCTTCCAGCGCAGTCACCCCGAACGCGATCGGTATGGCTTCCTGCGTCTGCCTGGACACCAGGTACATGGCCGGGGTATAGGTCACACCGCGCCCTCCGGTTACACGCAGCGAAATGCCGTTGTCCGGCCTCGCGTCGGGAAATCCCTGCAGGCCTTCGCCGTCGAGACTGACCGCAAGGACCGGCAGGCGATAGCGATCGCGCAAATGCGCGAGCACTGGCGCCTGCTCGGCACAGTAGGGGCAGTCGCCGCGGAAGAAGAACAATAGTCCGTGCGTCCGGCCCAGTTCCGCGAGCACCTTCCGCTCGTCCGCCCAATCCCTGAAATTCCGCTCCACCTGCGCCGCATTCGAGCGCGGGCTGCGCGTGTTGTAGTCGAAGTCCGGGTTCTGCCACGCGACCCGCTGCGCCAGATCGGCATAGAGCGCCGATTTGTCGAACATGAATACCTTGGCATTCGCCTCGGA